>NZ_JCACKM010000121.1:0-21022 GCF_059505385.1 Desmonostoc vinosum | reverse complement strand
CCCCAGTCCCCAGTCCCCAATCCCCAGTCCCCAGTCCCCAATCCCCAGTCCCCAAGGAGATCGCTTATGTCAATGGTCAGTTTACCTGGATTAAAAGAATTAATTGAAAGTATCAGTCGCGAACGAAATTTACCCCGTCTAGCAGTGCAATCAGCTATTAGAGAGGCACTACTTAAGGGCTACGAACGTTATCGTCGCGCTCAAAATTTAGAGCGTAAACAGTTTGACGAAGATTATTTTGATAATTTTGAAGTAGAACTCGATATTGATGGAGAAGGATTTCGCGTTCTTTCTACTAAAACCATAGTAGAAGAGGTCAGCAACTCAGACCATCAAATTTCCCTTGATGAAGTCCAACAAGTAGCTCCCGAAGCTCAGTTAGGTGACTCCGTGGTGCTGGATGTGACACCAGACCAAGGGGAATTTGGTCGCATGGCAGCAATGCAAACCAAGCAAGTACTGGCGCAAAAACTGCGGGATCAGCAACGTCAGATGGTGCAAGAAGAGTTTCAAGACTTAGAAAGCACAGTCTTACAAGCTAGAGTGCTGCGATTTGAAAGACAATCGGTGATTTTGGCAGTTAGCAGTGGCTTTGGTCAACCTGAAGTAGAAGCCGAATTACCGAAGCGGGAACAGTTACCCAACGATAATTATCGAGCGAATGCCACTTTTAAGATCTATCTCAAAAAAGTTTCCCAAGGTCAGCAACGGGGGCCACAGTTACTCGTGTCTCGCGCCGATGCTGGTTTAGTAGTTTATCTGTTTGCCAACGAAGTACCAGAAATTGAGGACGAAGTGGTGCGGATTGTCGCCGTAGCTAGGGAGGCAAACCCCCCTTCCCGTTACGTAGGGCCACGGACTAAAATAGCAGTAGACACCCTTGACCGCGATGTAGACCCAGTTGGTGCTTGCATTGGAGCGCGGGGATCGCGTATTCAAGTAGTAGTCAACGAATTGCGTGGTGAAAAAATAGATGTAATTCGCTGGTCTCCAGACCCAGCAACATACATTGCTAACGCCTTAAGTCCGGCGCGGGTAGATGAAGTCCGCCTGATGGATCCCGAAACACGACAAACTCACGTACTAGTAGCTGAAGATCAACTGAGTTTAGCTATCGGTAAAGAAGGGCAAAATGTGCGCTTAGCGGCTCGTCTCACTGGTTGGAAAATTGACATCAAAGACAAAGCCAAATATGACCACGCGGGAGAAGATGCCAGATTTATAGCTTCTAGGGCTAAATATCAAGCCGAGGAGGAAGAAGATGAGGATATCGATTTGGAGGAACTTGAAGATCAACAAGAAAAACTAGAATTAGAAGACGACGATAATTTTGACACTAATGATGACGAGTAATTTATCTGCTTCCCAAAGTTATGGTAGTGTTAAGCCCAGTCTCTGCCTTCATAGTTACTTTATAACCAAGCAACTTAATATAAGTAAAAATGGGAATAACAAAATCTTTTGACACCCAAACTGCTAACTAAAAATTAGCAGATAACCGATGAAACCCAATTATCGGCGTTGTATTAGTTGTCGCCAAGTAGGTTTGAAAGAAGAGTTTTGGCGGATTGTCCGCGTCTTTCCGTCGGGAAAGGTACAATTGGAAATGGGCATGGGGCGTTCTGCCTATATTTGTCCGCGAACGAGCTGCTTACAGCTAGCTCAGAAAAAAAATCGACTAGGGCGATCGCTACATGCATCAGTGCCAGAAGCACTGTATCAAACATTGTCGCAACGCCTAGCCCAAAGCAATAACCAAAATAAAAATTAGTTGGAACAACTTTTCTGTGGCAGTGATCCCCAAAGAGATGGAGTTGAAAACCTAACTAGGCTTTCAACTAAACTGTCTTGATTGCTGGGGTTAGTGCCAAAATAGTAAATGGGTGTAAAAGGCATTCGGCTCTCTAAATCAAAACGGAGGCGGAGCAACACTCCCAACAAGATTTACTCAAACGTGTTGTGGAAGACTCAGAAAAAGCAAAACAAAAAACTACAAAATGGCAACCTGGTAGCGCTCAAGCGCAGTTCGGCGTCAAAGGTGCCGATAAAAATTTTTTCTTTAAAAAGTTTTTATGGGTATCCGTCAACCACCGTCTCTGGTGAGGATGCCAACATTGAACCGAAACATCTCTCTTTCCTGATTGGAGGCACCGGCAAAATCTTAACGGCAACCTAAAAACAGTAATCAAAGGATGGAGATGTCACAAACCGGGCAGCCATCCGCTAAAACTGTAAATTAAAGGGGAAGAGTGGATGAACAACGGCAAAGTTAGAATCTACGAATTATCAAAGGAATTGAATTTGGATAACAAAGAGCTACTAGCAATTTGCGACCAGCTCAGCATTGCGGTCAAAAGCCATAGCAGCACGATTTCAGAATCTGAGGCCGAACAAATTCGACTGGCAGCGGAAAAACACGCAGCTACGAATGTCGCACCCAGAAAAGAACTAGGTACAACCAGCCATAAGCCAAATTCACCACAAAACGGCGGACGTAACCGACCTGCTGCTGCACCTCACAAACAGCAAATTTTGGAAATTCGCAAACCCAAAATATTGAGAAACACTACCTCCAACGCCCCAGAGGCGTCAGTTGCTATCAACGCTCAAATTGCTTCTTCATCTGAAGTTAATCCTCCTGCACCTCCACGACCCTTCGCTACACCTGTCTCACCCATGAAGCCGACGGTACCGACTCGACCTGTTCCCCGGAATCAGTCTGAGACTTCAGATCAATCTACAGTCACAGACTTGGATCAAGCGCCCAATACAAATCAGTCGCCGGAGAAAATAACTGCGGAAAAACCGCCGGAAAAATCAACTCCATCCAGACCAAGACCGGAAAAAACCCAAAAACCGCAGCTGGTGACACCACCTGCCAGACCAGCGGAAAAACCGCAGCCAGATTCTGAGCAGCCATCTGGGGGATCACAGGCAGAAAAACCTATTCTCAAACGCGATCGCAGCGACAGCCCCAAGCCCAAGATCGCCAAACCGACAACAGAGCAAATATCCCAGGGCACACCCGCACCCCAAAAACAGGCTCGTCCCACTCCAGCACCTGGAAGACCAGAGCAAAGAGGTAGTAGACCATCTGCCCCAGTATCACCAGGAGAAGGTCAACGACCCAGCAGACCGCAACGTCCAGGTGAAGTTGTAGCAGCCATGCCGATTGCTACTCCACCAAGACAAGCCCCTGGTGGAACAGCAGCCAAATCTGAGTTGCTCGATGAGCCAATTGCTCCTGATCTCCTTGATTTGAAACGCCCAACTCCCCCTCGCCCAACTAAAGGTGGCAAAAAATGGGTGGAAGAGGAAATCATTGACGAAGTTAAAGAAAAAGCCGGCAAAGCAGTCCCCAAAGGCAAGCGGATCAAACCAATCCTAGATGATGATTTTGAAGAGGACGATTTACTCGATGATGACGATTTAGATAGTCCAGCTACAATCCAAGTCAGCCTTTCCATCGCTCGCCCACCCAAGCCGAAGTCAGCTAAACCTCTACAGCTACCAGGCGCAATAGTAGCTAGCGCTCCGGCAGCCAGAACGAGAAGATCTAGTTCTAACCGTGACCAAAATCGTCGTCAACAAGAAACAGAACCAAAACGTGAACGCCCAGAAATCCTGCTAGTAACAGGGCCAATGACCGTGCAGGAACTAGCCGACGCCTTGGTTGTTGCTGATACAGAGATTGTCAAAATCCTGTTCCTCAAAGGCATGGCGGTGAGCATCACTCAAAATCTGGACGTGGCGACAATTACCCTAGTAGCAAAAGAACTAGAAGTAGAAGTCGAAACCGCTGAACCAGAAGCAGAAGCCCGAAAAGTCACAGAAATGATCGATGTGGCCGACCTGGAAAACCTCCAGCGGCGTCCAGCGGTAGTCACAATCATGGGTCACGTAGACCACGGTAAAACTACACTGCTCGACTCGATTCGGAAAACAAAAGTGGCTGCTGGTGAAGCTGGTGGTATTACTCAGCACATTGGTGCATACCACGTAGACATAGAACACGAAGGTAAGGCCAAGCAAATTGTCTTTTTAGATACCCCTGGTCACGAAGCCTTCACAGCCATGCGGGCACGAGGAGCGCGGGTGACAGACATTGCCATCTTGGTAGTAGCTGCTGACGATGGTGTGCGTCCCCAAACTATTGAAGCCATTAGCCATGCTCAAGCCGCAGGAGTGCCAATTGTCGTAGCTATCAACAAAATTGATAAAGAAGCTGCACAACCAGACCGAGTCAAACAAGAACTCACTCAGTATGGATTGACAGCAGAAGAATGGGGCGGTGAAACAATCATGGTTCCGGTGAGTGCGATCAAAGGCGAAAACCTAGATACACTCCTAGATATGATTCTGCTGGTAGCAGAGGTAGAAGAACTATCCGCTAATCCCAATCGCCCAGCTAAAGGCACTGTGATTGAAGCGCATTTGGATAAAGCCAAGGGAGCAGTTGCAACCCTGCTAATTCAAAATGGGACTTTGCGCGTAGGGGATATGTTAGTAGCTGGCTCTGCCTTTGGTAAAGTCCGAGCTATGGTCGATGACAGAGGTAAGAGGGTAGACGTAGCTAGTCCTTCCTTTGCCGTCGAAGTACTTGGCTTAAGCGATGTACCAGCCGCTGGTGATGAGTTCGAGGTCTTCGAGAATGAAAAAGAAGCCAGAACACTCGCAGGCGATCGCGCCGACAAACAACGCCAATCCCGCCTACTGCAAGGGCGTGTCACCCTCACAACCCTCTCAGCTCAAGCACAAGAGGGCGAGTTGAAAGAACTCAACTTGATCTTAAAGGGAGATGTCCAAGGTTCTGTGGAAGCCATTGTAGGAGCGCTCAAACAAATTCCCCAAAACGAAGTTCAAATTCGGATGCTGTTGGCTACAGCTGGAGAAATCACCGAAACAGATATCGACTTAGCAGCTGCAAGTAATGCCGTAATTATTGGTTTCAACACTACCTTTGCCAGTGGCGCTAGACAAGCCGCTGATGAAGCTGGTGTAGATGTCAGAGAATACAACATTATTTACAAACTCCTAGAAGATATCCAAGATGCCTTGGAAGGTCTGTTAGAACCAGAGTTAGTAGAAGAACCCTTGGGTCAAACCGAAGTCCGGGCAGTCTTCCCCGTCGGTCGCGGTGCGGTGGCTGGTTGCTATGTGCAATCTGGCAAGCTAGTTCGCAACTGCAAACTGCGGGTGCGTCGCGGCGGTAAGGTGATTTACGAAGGCGTTCTAGATTCCCTAAAACGGATGAAAGAAGATGCACGCGAAGTCAATGCCGGTTATGAGTGCGGTATCGGCGTTGATAAATTCAACGATTGGGTTACAGGTGACATCATCGAAGCCTACCAAATGGTAACTAAGCGCCGTACTCTCACATTGACCAAATAACATGAAAGTGAGATTGGGAGGTAGGGACGTTGGGGATCACAATTAACCCCCCATCTCCCTGATCTTCCTCATCTCCCCCTCTTGCCCTATGTCCTCATTTCGCTCTGAACCGATATTATGGATTCATGTCGCCGGGTTGGCGACACTGCCGATTTTCTTAATCCTGTGTTTGTTGTTCCTCTCTGTCGGTGAGCCACTAATGCCAGCGTGGATGGAACTATGTTTCGTCACTGCGACTGGTGTGATCCCGCTACTGTGGATGCAGTTGCGTCGTCCCTTTTATATTTTTGCAATTTTGGGAGTCGCACTGAAACCAGAAAATCTCACCGAACAGCAACGAAAAATTCTTTGTTTAATCAATACAAGGTTAAATCGCGTACTTTCGCTAGTAGCTGCAATATTATTAATTGGTGTGTTGTGGCAAATACACAAAGTAGTGCCATTGGTGGCACATGTGGCGAGCTTCTTACCACAATGGCGGACTCTGGGATTGCTGCTTGCCGGACTAACTTTTTTAGCTAGTAACTTATTTTTACAAATTCCTGTGAGTGTAGCTAGAGTTTTAGTGACCAATGACACAGAATTTGCTGCCATAGAACCATTATCTTTAGAAAAGATTAAGCAAGATTTCACAATTTTAGGTGTGCGAGTTAATCGAATATTGCCTAGATTATTTCAATCCCTTAAAAGTATTAACACAGACTCGCAGTAACACTTAAACTAAAAGCATAATAAGTATTTAAGTGAATCCCACTATCTCCTGTGGACTTATTTGGATTTACCTAAAATCAGAAACTCTATGACCGTAAAACTCAAAGTTGAGGAATGAGGTACTATGGCTCAAATTCCAGCTTCTAGCGATCGCCAACTAACTCGTGATACAGAAATTTGGCACAGCCTCAAATATGCGATCGCAGCAAGTTCCGGCTTTCAACGCTGGCAGCTAGAGCGTGATGCTCAATTACAAGGGCTACGCTTGGAACAGCAAGTACAGCGGTATTTACAGGAAACCTTAGAAACTTTAGCCTACTAATAATATTAAATGGCGCAGGAGGCAGGGAGATGAGGGAGATGAGGGAGATGAGGGAAAAGATTATTCCCCATGCCCAATTTGTATAAGTTCTGTTATTTATCTAGGGAATTTAGCTGAATAAGTGCTGATCATCCGGTATAGTTTTGCATGGGTTTTAAAGCTACGCGGCTGCGACCTGATTCGACATACCGTAATTCAGTACTTCACAGGCCTTAAAAATGAAATATCGAGGTTTTCAGATTTCTTCAACAAAAAACCTTCGCCCTCTTTCTAGCCGTTATCTCAAATCTACTTTTACCTTGAGCGTTGGACTTACAGCTTTGTTGGTTGTTTCTGGTGGGGTAAATGCTGGTGTTACCTACTCAGAAGGTACTGCCTCAAATCTCACAGCGCAAGCTCCCACAACTGCAACAGTGATTTATGTCAACTCAGCGACTGGTGCAGATACAGCTGGTGCTGGCACAACAGAAGCAGCACCTTATAAAAGTATTTCCTTTGCTCTGAGTCAAGCTCAACCAGGTACAATTATTCAACTAGCCCCAGGCACTTATAACCAAGAAAGTGGCGAAACCTTCCCGCTCACCCTCAAACCAGGGGTGACGTTGCGGGGTGATGAAAATACCAAAGGTCAAGCAATGTTAATTACAGGCGGAGGTTTCTACACGAGTCGTACCTTTGCAAGACAAGACATTACAATCCTCGCTGAGCAAGATACCACAATCACAGGTGTTACCGTCACCAACCCGAACCAACGAGGCACAGGGGTGTGGGTAGAATCAACTAATCCAACTATCAAAAATAGTACTTTTACTAACAGTGTTAGAGAAGGCGTTTTTGTGACTGGTACAGGTAATCCCAAAATCGAAAGTAATGTCTTTGTACAAAACAAAGGCAACGGGGTTTCTATAGCTAGAGCGGCTCAAGGAGAAATTCGCGGTAACACATTCCAAGATACTGGTTTTGGGATTGCGATCGGTGGGACTTCGACACCCTTAGTTGTTGAAAACCAAATCATCCAAAATCAAGATGGTCTTTTTATCTCAGAGTCAGCAAAGCCTGTACTTCGTAAGAATGTAATTCAAAATAATAAGCGAGATGGTGTTGTGGCGACCGTCAATGCGGCACCTGACCTCGGCACCAATGAAAGTCCTGGTGGCAATCTCATTCGCGGTAACACTCGTTATGATGTCAATAATGCTACCAAAACCAGTCAGATTGTTGCCGTTGGTAACGATATCGATCAGAAAAAGATTTTTGGTCAAGTAGATTTTGTCGCTGCGGATGTTACCCTGCCTCCTGGTCAGGCTGTGGCCTTTAAGGATGTACCAACAGGATATTGGGCAAAAACTTACATCGAAGCCCTAGCCGCCCAAAATATTATTGCTGGTTTTCCTGATGGTAGTTTTAAACCTAATGAACCTGTAACTCGTGCCCAATTCGCTACCATCGTTACCAAAGCCTTGAAACCACCGACAAAACGTGCAGGTCTTGAGTTTAAGGATGTAAAAAATAATTTCTGGGCTTACGCTGCGATTAAATCTGCTTACCAAAGTCAATTTATTGCTGGTTATCCCGATGGTACTTTTAAACCACAGCAGAAAATTCCCAGAGTACAAGCGTTAGTTTCGTTGGCTAACGGTTTGGGTTTAACTACAGATAATCAAAATGCCCTTTCCTTTTACACCGATGCGGCTCAAATTCCCAAATATGCGATCGCACCTGTTGCCGCAGCAACTTTAAAGCAACTAGTGATCAATTATCCTACAGCCAAGCAACTCAATCCCAATCGTGAGGCAACTAGAGCAGAAGTTGCGGCCTTTGTTTACCAAGCACTTGTCAGTACTGGACGTGCCCAACCAATTCCTTCTCCCTATTTGGTGACAGTTCAGTAAATAACTGATTTGCAAAAGTTGTGAGTGCTGGGTAAAAAACAATACCTTCGCCATTTTTAAAAATGGCGAAGGTATTATCAGAAAAAAGTCATATGACAAGAAGCTTTCAACTCTGTTCCCTATTCCCTATTGCCTTCAGGTTAAATTCAGCCCGCCATCAGCTACAATAACTTCTCCAGTGATATAGTCCGAAGTGACCAACATTGCTACAAGATCAGCAATTTCTTCGGGTTTAGCAGCTCGCCTCATTGGGGCGTGATTTTGCCAAGTTTCTTGGGCGCTATACCATTGCTTTGTCATTGGTGTCTCTACTAATCCAGGAGCGATTGCATTAACCCGAATTGCTGGTGCCAGAGTCACAGCAAGTAGTCGCGTCAAGTGATTAAGTGCAGCTTTGCTTACAGAATAAGGGATAGACGCTCCTTTAGGGCGGACACCTGCATGAGAACTGATATTGACGATGCAACTAGGATGCCCATCTTGAGCGCTTTGACGCAGAGCTGATTCTGCCTCAGCAATCAATATCCACGGTGCAATTACATTTACTTGGTATAACTTTGCCCAGATTTCTGATGTTGCCTGTTTGAGAGCCGTGTGTGGAATAACTTCACTAATGCCGGCATTATTAACAATGACATCAAGGCGACCATATTGCTTGATAACTGTTTGAATAAGTTGACTAGTTTCCTTTTCGTTTGCCAGATCAGCTTGAATATAACTGGCATTTCCCAGTTCTTCTGCAAGTGCTACACCTGCCTTAACTGAGGATTTTGAATGGATTGCGATAGACATTTTTTCTGTTGCAAGACGCCTAGCAATGGATGCACCAATGCCTGATGTCGATCCTGTGACAAGCGCAACTCGGTTCAAGAATGATTGCATCAAATTTTAAGTTCTCAATAATTAGCAAAATTAAAGCGCCAAGACTTGGTTATTGATCTGACGCTCTAAGAGTTATAAATTTTCTTAAAATAGGGGTTCTTTATTTAGTTAACCCCATTTAAACTTTATTTGATTTATATTCGGGGTCTTTATATTGGCTAACCCCGTTTGAAAGATCTTTAGTATCTCAGAAATTTTTATTTTTTGAGATTTCCTAATATTTTTTTTATTTTTTCTCTGTTAATTATGGACGTTTTTGCCGACGCTGTTCCCAGCGCCAGAGATATATCATCAGAGCAACAACACCTATTTGGAGCGCCAAGTTAGGTAAGATGCTGTCAACTTCGCGTCCTGCAAGTAATTGCACAAAAAAGATAAACGCGCCTATTAAACCAGAAGCACCAAAACCAATATAAAGAAATTGCCGCAAGCCTCTATAGGGAGCTGCTGCTTCTGCTTTCAGGCGGGCGTAATGTTCTAGCTTAAGACGGTTTTTGGGATTTTGGTCTACCATGAGTGAATTATGCTATGATTTTAGGCTGTGTATGCCGATGTGGCTCAGTGGTAGAGCACTCGATTCGTAATCGAGCGGTCGCGGGTTCAAATCCCGCCATCGGCTTTAATAGAATTATTACTCAAGCTCAGTTTCGCAGAAGGCTTTGAGTAAATCAATACAATTAGCGATCGCTCCTAAATGAGCAATTTCGTAGCCATGGGTATTTTGTGTGGGAAATGCCAAACAGGCAGCACGGGCAACATGTCCAAACTTCATAGCGATTGAAGCATCGCTCCCAAACCCACTTAATGTTGTTAACTGCACTGACATATCTAACTGCTTAGCACAGTAGCGCAGTTGACCATTCAACGTTTCATCATAAATACCATAGGCATCTTGAGCAAGAATTACCGGATTTTTCCCGTCTTCAATTGGGTATTCGCTCGATAGCGGACAAATTTCCAATGCAATTAAAGCATCCAAACGCTGATTTTGGGTAAAAAATAGCGCTCCAATTGCTCCCACTTCTTCTTTTGCCGATGCAACCAAATATACATCAACTACTGGCTGTTTGACTATTTCAGCCAAGGCTAACAAAATCGCTACAGAGGCTTTATTGTCCAGAGTGTAACTAGCGATATGATCTTTCAACCTAATAGGCTGTTTGCGATGCTTGCCAATCACCATCCTACTGCCTGGCCTAACGCCTGCTGCTTCTAGTTCGGCAGTAGTGAGTTTTGTTTCAATCCAGGCATTTTCCCATTTGAGAGCAGTATCTTCCTGCTGGGCTTTTTGAGGAGATTCATGGGAAACATGGCGAGAACCAAAGCTGAGAATCCCACTGATAGTTTGGTGATCTCCAAGTAAATCTACAACTCCTTCACCGTAAACCCATGGGTAAGAACCACCAAGCCTACGAACTTCGACACGGCCATCATCACCGAGACTTTTGACAATTGCACCAATTTCATCTTTATGGGCAGTAATCGCAATTGCTCTATCTGAATATTTACCAGGGATTTTCGCAATTATATTATCGGCGCGATCGCCCCACACCTCAACACCCAAAGCTGCAAATCGCTGCATCAACAACTGATTAACTTCAGCTTCTGCCCCACTAGGAGAATGGTGCATGACCAATTCTGCAATTATTTGAAATAGGCGATCGTAATTCCACATTAGTATCTTAAATTAACCAAATCTCTGACCTTAAATATCTAAGTACACAACTGAAATCACTGTATTCCCTACTGTTCCCTGTTCCCTTTAACTTCAAAATCACTGTATTCCCCACTCTTCCCTACTCCCTACTCCCCACTCCCTACTCCCTTCCCTTTAACTTCAAAGCCTCAGCAGCCGATATCCCCTCACCCTGAGTGCCAAAATACCACAAAGCCGCCACTGCCTCAGCACGAGTTACTGGTTTTTTGGGTTGAAACAGTGTCGTATAGCCAAACACCCGCCGAATATTTGACTGTTCAGCATTTTGAAAATCAGCTAATACTGCTTTCAAAGCTTTGGGGTCAATTTTTCCTAAATCTTGAAAACCCCAGGTTTGTTTCACTGCATCTAAATTAGCTGAAGGTAACGCTTGACGGGTATCTAGAGGTAATTTCCACAGTAGCAACTGCTCTCGCGTTAAGGGTGCATCAGGACGAAATAAAACTGCTGTAGAATCCCCAGATAAAGGGCTGGGAATTAACCCAGCTTCCGCTAATCCCTGAATCGCTGGGAAATCGGGGTCTTTTGACGATACATCACTAAAAGCTGATTGTGTGCTTGCCGATGCTAAGCGAATCTGCTTAGCTGGGTTATTGGCGTGCATAGCATTGTTAGCAGCAACCAACCAACGCGCATATTCTCTACGAGTGATGATTTTACTCGGTTCAAATTGATTAATTGTGGTGGTATTAGTCTTAGTTGTTTTTGCTTGTGGGGATAAAACACCCAATGCTGCCAAATCTTGGATATATTTGCGCCATTCTTGCGGTGCTTGATTCAAATCATTGAATTCCTGAGATTCTGGCTTAGCTTGGCTATTAGATGTATTTCCTGGCTGTGCTGCCAAGTTTGCACTTAGCACAGGGCCAATAAACTGTGGATCTCCTGGTTGCGGAACTTCGCTAGTAGTCTGAGCGCTAGTAGTTTGGCTAGGACTTGCAGTTGGGGTAGGTTGTGCGGTTGTCGTGGAGTTGGGTATATACTCAATCAATAATTGCGTAGCTGTTTGGGGTTGATTAGCTAAAGCGTTGGTAACTGATTGTGGCTGAATCGAAACCCTTATCAATAAATTATTGCGACGTGCTTCAAAAACACCTCCCCCGTCTTCTGGAGGTTGCTGCAAAACCTGCCAGTTGTTTGTTTGAAACTGGTTTTTATAAAAGCTAGAAATAAAATTGCTGGGATCAGAACTTAACCAACGTGTTGATACTTTGTTTTCTGAACCACTAGCTGGTGTGATTTCCTGTAGTTTAGCACCAGGATACAGAGGTATATCTTGAGGAAAATCAGTTGGTAACTGCACTACTGATTCATTCTGCTGTACTTGCGTTTGTTGATTTGAAGATTCTCCCAGAGCAACAGGATTATTTTGCAGTTGCGGATCTGCTGCTAGAGACTGCTCAAGGTTCTTAGCAACTGGACTGTTAGCACAGGCTGTTAACGATGTCAGTAAAACAGCCAAACTCACAAAGGCGGCTGGACGTTTACAGGGAAGCACAGGAAATCACAAATCAAGTTTCAATTCCTACCCTAGCGCAGACTGCCAAAAGCTGCTTGTTTGCGGGTGAGTCAGTATTTAGAATTTGTGTTTGACAAATACGATATATCGCGATATATTATATTTAACGATAAAGATATATCGCGATACGTCAAATAAACACAAGGAATTACATATGTTTAGACAATTTCATCCACATTTTCCTGTACCAGCCCATGCTGGAGAAGGATTTGGCAATCAATTTTTCATGAGTGGGCGACATGGACACAGAGGTTCATCGAGTGGTGGCTGGGGAGATGAGCCTCGCACCCGTCGCGGTGACATCAAATTTATGCTGCTTGGGCTTCTATCTGAGCGGGCCCAGCATGGTTATGAATTGATTAAAGAGCTAGAAACCCGTCGAGGAGGCTTTCGCCGCCTTAGCCCAGGCTCTGTCTATCCAACGCTTCAGATGTTGGAAGAAGGCGGTTATTTGACTAGTGAGCAAGTCGATGATAAGCGTGTCTACACGATTACAGAGAGTGGTAGACAATTATTGCGCGATCGCAACCAGCAGGCTGATTTAAGAAACACTTACAACAGTTTTAAGGAAAACAAGCCTTCGGAATTGATTGAGTTGCGGCGTACCTTAACAGAGTTAAATGATGCTGTTACACAAATTGCTCGCAGTGGCAATTTAGAGCAAGCAAATCGAGTACGCGAGCTGCTTGTTCAGGTAAAGCGTGAAATTTACAAGTTTCTTGCCGAGCAGTAAGGTTGGTGTGGGTAGTTTACGAATTAAAATCAGAACCCAAGCAAGTCTATTGTTGTATCGTATTCTGTTAATAAAATGAGTAAACGGTAGCAAAAGCTACCGTAACGTCTTTGTTCTCCAGCGATTAGGTTTTGGTAATTCCCATGCTTGTATATAGAATTCCCTAAAATTCTGGCAAGCTAACATTTTTATGAAAAAAATAAATTTCTTACCTTGTGAGAGTGAGAAGCAAAATTTTAGAAAGTATTTGGCTAACGGTGGTAAGCTAAATAAGGTAATAGATAGAAAAATTCATGCCCCTCCGCTTCACTCCAGTGACAGATAACCCTGGGAACTCAGCGTAAGTATGAAGTTGTTGAGGCTAAAGTAATCGGCAAAGCACTCAGTATTGCAGCAATTGCGCTGAAATTTATCAATTGAGTTTCTGAGTAAAGGCTACTGATACTCTTGCTTTGAGTTTAGCAGTACTTATGCTGAGGAGTATATCTATATCAGCTTCAAAACTATAAGCCAAATTTGTTGTAGCCATCAAAATTGAAAACCCACAAAACGATCGCATGTTACAGGAGCAGTAGATAATTATATGAAAGTTCTTGTATCACAATTTGATGCGATCGCCTTTTGCTTCGATAAGTTATTGCTCAAGGTGGCAACCAAATTAGTTTACTGCCATCCTCACTGCTATGTCGTAGTATAAAAACTTTGATCATACCCCTGAGAAAAGATTTTTATTCTCGTCGGAAAACTCAAACTGATATTCAACAGCAAGGATGGTTTTAAGACAGTAACTTATGGGAAAATCCCATCACCAAGGATGAAAATACTTCTTCCCACGCCCTATATTTCCAACGGATACTTATGTAATAAAAAATACAAACTTTTATAGAAATCCCTCTTTCCCCACTCCCCACTCCCCACTCCCTATTTTCAACTTAGGAGTATGAAAAATCTAAAATAGATATTAAATTGAGAAAAAGAACGACCATCGACAACTGTTAGTTAATCTTACTTTTTGTAAAGCGTCGCCGGGTTGTTACCAGTGCTGAAACACGATTACATGCCAGTTTCCCAGGATCAGCCGATCTATTATGAGGCTCCACTCCAGCTGCTACTGTTTGTCGATGGACGCCCAAAGTCCCGACAACAGGTGCAACGATTACGTGCTTATTTAAAGGAATTGCAGGCTGAGTATAGTTTTGAACTTCAAATTATTGATGTTGGTCAACAACCCTACTTGGCGGAACACTTCAAGTTGATAGCAACGCCAGCTTTAATCAAAATCCACCCAGAACCCCGGCAAATTTTAGCTGGGAGTAATATCATTGCCCAATTAAAAAACTGTTGGTCTCGCTGGCAAGCTTCTGGAGAAGCCTTTTCTAAATTACAGGAAGACTTACAAGAAAGTATCGACGAACACGGACGGGTAATATTACCCACATCCACAATCCCTTCAGTTGCTGTTTCTGCCGAACTGATTCAACTCTCAGACGAAATTTTTCGCTTAAAACAGGAAAAAGAGAAACTCCAAGAACAACTCCAGTTTAAAGATCGAGTCATCGCTATGCTGGCGCACGATCTCCGTAATCCCCTCACTGCGGCGGCGATCGCCATCGAAACTCTCCAATCTAACTACAATCAAGATACGGGTGAGTTTCAGCGCCTCAAACCAGCCATGACAGCTCACTTACTCAAACAAGCCCGTAGCCAAGCTAGAATCATCGACCGCATGATAGCTGACCTTTTGCAAGTAGGTCGTGGTAGCGATACAGAGCTTCCTATTATACCACAAAAAGTAGAAATAGGTAAACTTTGTTTAGATGTACTCGAAGAATTACGCGATCGCTACATAGCCAAATCCCAGAAGGTAGAAACAGATATCCCCAAAGACTTACCCACTGTGTATGCTGACCCAGAACGCATTCGTCAAGTATTAGTAAATCTTTTAGACAATGCCATAAAGTATACACCAAAAGACGGTAAAATCAGCGTTGCTGGACTCCACCGAACAACCCAAAAAGTTCAATTTAGTATTGGTGATACTGGGCCTGGTATACCTGTGGAAAATCGCGATCGCATCTTTGAGAACCACTTCCGTCTACAACGCGACGAAGGCACAGAAGGTTACGGTATTGGTCTTTGTTTATGCCAACGGATCATTCGCGCACATTACGGCCAAATTTGGGTAGACTCTGCTCCCTACGGCGGGGCATGGTTCCATTTTACATTGCCGGTTTATCCGTCTTAGAGACGCGCTTTTGAAGCGTCTCTACATTCATTGTCTGTCCCCTGTCTCCTGTTCCCTCTAAAAAAACTACCTCCAAACAATTCGATTACGCCCCTTTGCTTTTGCTTGATAGAGTGCTTTATCTGCTCCTACAATCAAATCCGAAGGAGAAGATTCCCAAGTCGGAATGACAGTTGCCACTCCCATACTCAAAGTGACGTGCGGACTGACGCTAGACCCATCATGGGGAATTTCTAGCTCTCTAACTCCAGCTTGTATCGCTCCTGCAACATGAATTGCACCAATCGCATGAGTGTAGGGCATAATCACAGCAAATTCTTCGCCACCGTAACGCGCTACTAAATCTTGATGTTTCTGGGCTTTACGGCTTAACACAGTACCCACCTTTTGTAAGCAAAGGTCTCCACCAGGATGACCATATTTATCATTATAAAATTTGAAAAAGTCGATATCACATAAAATCAACGATAGTGGAGCTTCTTCTTGAGCTAAGTTAATCCACTGAGTGTTTAGATAATCATCAAAACGGCGACGGTTCGCCAATCCAGTTAGACCATCTACATTAGCCAGATGCTGTAAGGCTTGGTTTGCAGCTTCTAGCTGTTTATAAACTTGTGCTTGTTGTAATAGTCGTCGCAACCTCTGGCGCAATATTGCCCAATGAATTGGCTTAGTGACATAATCGGTAGCCCCTGCCTCAAAGGCGCGATCTACTGAATCTCTATCATCCAAACTTGTAACCATGAGTATGGGTGTACGCCCCCATAATTTAGAGATCATCGTATTGCCAAGGGCTGAGTCAGTATCAAGTGTTGCTAATGCTGATATTAAATTATTTCTAGCAATTTGGAGTAGTTGCTTACAGCAAGTAAAGCCATCCATTACAGGCATCACAGCATCTAGTAAAACTATGTCTGGCTTGACAGTTTCAAAAGCATCCAAACATTGCTTACCGTCACAAACCTCAACTACTCGATAACCATCTTGTTCCATAGCTTCACGCAATAACACTCGCGTGGTCTTGTCGTCATCGGCCACCAGAATTACAGGGGGTTGCTTGGTAAGAGAGAATGGGCTTATGCCTGCCATGAGTTGCGTTCCACAGAAAAAGAGAGTATCGGGTAGGAAAAAAACCTCACCTCCATAGTCAAATCACCTGTGATTGATATTTGTTTTTCGTAAGTGACTTGACGGAAGACATACAAACAAAATCAGGTAAAACATGTGTGATATGTGAAAATGTTGTTAAGCTTATTTCAAGTTTGCATAAACAATGAGCAATAAAATGCACCGTGCGATCGCTCTCATGCTTTGGAAATAGCAACCAACTTTTTTGTGACAAGAAACTGCTTGATTATTGTGAACTAAGCAAGCAGTACAGAATTATATTTCATAAATAATTAATATGTTCTAAAAATCGAAGGCAATTTTTACCTTTTTCCTGAAATACAGATAGTTATGGTAATAATTGTTATTTTTATACTTCCCCAGTGATCAAGTCAAATTGCAGTTTTATTTAAAACTTCAAATGTACAACTTATTTTCTTGATTATTTAGTTAATTGGGAAAACTACAGAGGTAGATTAAAACAATTTCATATATGCATAAAAATTAGACAATATTTTTTACTAGTAATACTCTGTTCATTCCTCATACGACTTAGTCATATTTATCAAATTTAAGAATAATTACTGAGTACTCATACAAAATTAAGCAAAAGCTTTTATTTTTGGTTTTTTCAAAAATACTTCTCTCAGTTATAATACCTAAAACTTGTAAAATTTTAATACATGTGTTGGTAAAAATTTTAGTTCTTTACTACCGCTTTCAAGCTAAAATAAACTACACAGCAAGATATTTTATAAAAGCTTACAACTTACGCCTAATGTGAATTAACAGCTTTAATTTTGTAGGGTGCGTTATGGACGCAAGTCCTAACGCACCGCAGCTCTCGGACTACAAAGCTGGATTTAGGGTGAGGGCATTGACAAAATCATTCAAGTTTTAATATCTAACTCACATTAGATCAACTTATTAAAAGTTACCAAATTTTTCTCATGCCAGATCCATTAATGTATCAACAGGATAACTTTGTTGTTCTAGAAACAAACCAACCAGAACAATTTTTGACAGCATTAGAGTTGTTAGAAAAGCTCAAAAAAACTCTTCAACAACTCAATGTTCATGACCTGCCACCTGACTTACAAAGGTTTGATACTGTAGCAGAACAAGCCCAATATCTGCTTGATACTAGTTGTGAGTTAGATATTGGTATTGGAAAGTACTTGCAGTGGTATGCAGTTCGCTTAGAAAAGTGAATGGAGAATGGAGCCAGTCCCTAGTCCCCAATCCCTGCTGACTCTTTTTGAGTAGTAATCAACGTCAGTTCAATTTTGCTTTCTTCTGGCTGTGTGATTTTAATCTCCACTCCGGGGCCAAAATAGCTGGTCATTTTTTCCTGTTTTTGC
This sequence comes from Desmonostoc vinosum, assembly GCF_059505385.1. Lineage (NCBI taxonomy): Bacteria > Bacillati > Cyanobacteriota > Cyanophyceae > Nostocales > Nostocaceae > Desmonostoc > Desmonostoc vinosum. Next base: position 3,142 of record NZ_JCACKM010000121.1, on the reverse strand, counting down.
TGCCAGACATCAATTGGTATCAATGGCGAGTCAAATTCTAAAGTTAAGGCGTAGGCCCCGTTAGCTTCCGTTTCTCTTAAACCTGTAACTGTAGGCCGTTCGTTATCTGTTGGACTCAGACCCAGATAAGAGAGTGTCCCATCGAAATGAGCGTCTTGACCGTAGCAATATCGAGTAATGTCTTTGCGGATTTTATTTTGAGTCTGGGTTGCCTGCTGTTCTCGCAGTTTTAAAACTGGAGGTGTTGTAATTTGACTAAAAGGTATAGGCTTGAGTTCATTAGCTTTAAGCGCTAGTCCTCCCAACAATAGAGGAAAACCGTAAAAAAATCCGACAAGATTTAGTGTTGCATTATTATTAGCGTAGGCGATGAAGCCGACGATAGTTAATATGCTGCCGATGGTTAAACCGAGTGTTCCCAAAGAAATTTGGCGTAACATAATCTGAGGTTCGTTTGACACTCTCCGGGCTAAAGCCACGGAAATTTTTAAGACATTTCAGCCTTAATATCCTGTTTACACAGGTTAAGCGGCTCAACACGTTTGCCACTAGGGCGTGCTGATGTCTCCGTACATTTTTTGGGCGTAGACTTTCCCCCAGTCCGGGGGTAGGTTTTAAATCTTGTACTGATTAGTTCACTTTAACATGGCTGAGTCCTAAAGGACTTAATTAGTTTCGTGGGTTTAAGTCCCCCGGTTATATACTGACAAAGCCAGCTTTTTGGCGTGGTAAAGTAGCGTGGTAAAATTAGAGCATTCCTCATTATTTCGCTCGGATTACCGGGGATCAATTAGCCGAGAGGACACATTCATCCTGCTGCCTCGGCCTTTACTGATACCTTATTAAGAATACTATACAGCATTACTAATGGTTAAATCTGCTCCTCCCCCAATTGCTAGCCGTAAACCTTCTAAAGTAGAAGGAATCAAAGAAAATAGTAATTTTTTACGTGAACCCGTAGCAACTGAGATACTTCAGGATACAACTCACTTTAGCGAAGATGCGATACAGATTCTGAAGTTTCATGGATCTTATCAGCAGGATAACCGCGACAATCGCGTCAAGGGACAGGAAAAAGATTATCAGTTTATGCTGCGGACAAAAAATCCTGGTGGATTTATACCGCCGCAACTGTATCTAGCTTTAGACAAGCTAGCTGATGAATACGGCAACCATACGTTACGAGTAACCACTCGTCAAGGTTTTCAACTGCACGGAATTCTCAAGAAAAATCTTAAGACGGCAATTGCCACTATTGTTAAAAACTTGGGTTCAACCTTGGGTGCTTGCGGCGACATCAACCGCAATGTCATGGCACCACCAGTTCCCTTTAAGAATCGCCTTGAGTATCAGTATGCTTGGGAATATGCTCAGAATGTTGCTGATTTGCTATCACCACTAACGGGTGCTTATTACGAAATCTGGTTAGATGGTGAAAAAGTCATTAGCGGTGAAGAAAACCCAGAGGTCAAAGCAGCAAGACAGCGTAATGGCACTGGTACAATCATCCATGACAACGAAGAACCGATTTATGGCACGCACTACATGCCTCGTAAGTTCAAAGTTTCCGTGACAGTGCCAGGGGATAACTCGGTTGATTTATATTCCCAAGACCTTACCTTGGTAGTTATTACCAATAAAAAAGGTAAACTCGAAGGCTTTAACATCTTCGCTGGCGGTGGCTTAGGACGGACACACAACAAAGAAGAAACCTTCGCTAGGATAGCAGACCCAATTTGCTATGTAGCAAAAGATGATGTCTACGACTTAGTAAAAGCAATTGTTGCGACTCAGAGAGATTATGGCGATCGCACCGACCGCCGTCATGCCAGACTAAAATATCTACTCCACGATTGGGGCGTTGATCAATTCCGTACCAAGGTCGAGGAATACTTTGGTAAACCAGTTGCACCTTTTAAATCCCTACCAGAGTTTAAATATCACGACTTTCTCGGTTGGAATGAACAAGGCGATGGCAAACTGTTTTTAGGTATTTCCATTGATAATGGTCGAGTCAAAGATGAAGGTTCATTGCAACTTAAAACAGCCTTGCGGGAAATTGTTGAGCAATTTAACTTACCCATCCGCTTGACGCCTCACCAAAACCTGATTTTTTGCGACATCGAACCAGATCACAAGCAAGCCATTCAAGATATTCTGACTCGTTGTGGTATCGTCTCTGACCCCAGCACAATAGAACCTCTAGTGCGTTATGCTATGGCTTGCCCTGCTTTGCCTACTTGCGGTCTAGCCATCACCGAATCAGAACGAGCAATACCTGGTATATTAGAACGAATTCGCACTCTATTAGATCAAGTTGGTTTACAAAACGAGCATTTTGTGGTAAGAATGACAGGATGCCCTAACGGCTGCGCTCGTCCCTACATGGCAGAATTGGGTTTTGTAGGTAGCGCCCCCGAATCATACCAACTATGGTTAGGAGGTTCGCCCAATCAAACTAGGCTGGCACTGCCTTATATGGAAAGGCTACATCATAACGATTTAGAAACCCAGCTAGAGCCGATTTTTGTCTACTTTAAAAAGTTACGCCAATCTGGGGAAAGTTTTGGTGATTTTTGCGATCGCGTCGGTTTTGACGCCATCCGGGAATTTGCCGCTCAATACGAGTCTCAGACTGCCCCAGAAACAGGAATTACAGACGATAGCGATGGTTTAGTAGAGACAATGGCAGATTCCACCACAGCACCAATTACAGAAGAAAGTGAAGCTCAGGAAGTAGCGATCGCAAACACTACCGTTGCTAGCAGTAAAACACGGCGTCGCGTTAGCCTGCAACATGATATTTACAGCAAAGTCAAGGAAACCGCAGCTCGCCAAGGCAAATCAATGACTCAGTTAGTCAACGAGGCTGTAGAGATTTACTTGAAAAATTTGTCGTAAATCTAAACTTCACAAGCGGGCTTTCGCCTAAACGCAAAACAATTTATCGTGAGATTTCTCCCGTTATAGTTGCACACTGAACGGGAGCTTCTAATACGGAAAACTTGTACCAAATTTGCGTGGGTTTATTGTAGATAATTTAGATCAAATTTTACTATCCCAGAGAGAACGGAATTAGTGTTATACCATGTCCGTTTAAAGACTTATGATTTGGCTGACGCGGAGATAGGGAGACGCGGTG
>NZ_JCACKM010000120.1:0-21194 GCF_059505385.1 Desmonostoc vinosum | reverse complement strand
TTCCCCTTAGACTTAGCTTCTGTTGATGCTGCGCCTGTGGCAATCGCTGCTCCTGTTATCAACGGTTAATTCTCAACTTGAACTCAATAAACAGCGCCTCCCACGAATGGGGGGCGCTTTTTAGCTCAAAACAAGTATGTCCCAAAAAACCATCGATTTCGACATCAATCCGTCTATTACAGCAGATGAATATGAGCAAACAGCTCGTCTGGCACTACCAGGTTATGAATTGATGCACACTTTCGTATTGGCTTGTTTACGTTCCTGTTTACCAGAAACAGCAAATTTATTAGTTGTTGGTGCAGGTGGAGGGATGGAATTAGTCCATCTGGGACAAAGCAATCACCAATGGCAGTTTTTAGGCATTGATCCTTCCAAAAAAATGCTAGCGATCGCACAAAAAAAAATAGCTCAGCATCAACTTTCTCAACGTATTCAACTTGTTCAAGGATATATTCAAGACTTACAAAATGATGCTATTTATGATGCTGCAACTAGTATTTTAGTGATGCATTTTATCTCTAATGAAGATGATAAGCTTGCTTTCTTACAAGAAATTGCTCGACGTTTAAAAACATCAGCACCTTTAATTTTAGTTGATGTCTTTGGTATTAAAGGAAGTGCAGAATTAGAGAAAATTATGGCTATACTGCACACTTATTGGCAAGAAACTGGACTTCCTGTGGATAAGCAAAAACAACTCTTAGAAAACTTCAAAAATGCTGTCTATCCACTTTCAGAAACGAAACTTTTAGCATTGCTTCAGCAGGCTGGGTTTAGTAGTGTAACTCGCTTTTATACCGGGCTGTGGGTAGGTGGTTGGATGGCATTCAAAGCATGAAAGGGAACAGTAATGTAAAGATGAACTACCAGCCCTTACTTCGCCCGTGGGCTGGTTTCTACATCCAGCCCAGTAAGAGTAGATTTCTGACGCTTCTTCGCCCCTAGTTGCCGCATACTTCCCGCTTTTTTACGAGTGTTTACGGTAGAGCTTGATGACTGGACGTCTACGAGGCTTGTTCCAAACCCCGGTAGAGTTCCTTTAGCCCAGTAAAGCATGACTTCGGCAGCAGCAATATCTCTGTCCTGAACTCTGTCAAACCGTAGGTTTGATTTGATTGAGGATGCCTTCCAGGGCGGCCGCTATCCTTACCTATCATTAGAGTACGTTGAAGGTGGGGACTGCCGCGTTTTGTTCAAATTTGTTCTGCAAAATCCCGAACGAAATCAGCAAAGATACGATCAAGATGAGTGACTTTGCAGGAGTTCGTGAGTATGTTGCTGACTGATGAGATTCTCTCAAAATTACCTGGTGATGTTTTAGGAAAATTACGTCAAGCAGATAGCATTCTGACATCAATCAAAAACAACACTATACCACTACCAACAGTAGTCAAGGAAAGTCAACAACTTCTAGTTACTGTGGAATGGGATGTGATTATTTGCGGTGGCACATTAGGCATTTTAATTGGTTGTGCTTTAGCGGTTAAGGGACTGCGCGTGGTGGTGATGGAACGGGGTATTCTGCGTGGTAGAGAACAGGAGTGGAATATCTCTCGTCAAGAGTTGGAAGTATTTGTGGAATTGAACTTGCTAACAGCGGCAGAATTAGAGCAAGCGATCGCCACCGAGTATAATCCAGCGCGAGTCAGCTTTCAAGGGGGAACAGAAGTTTGGGTGAAGGATGTTCTTAATATTGGTGTAGATCCTGTTTATCTACTAGCTACGTTAAAAACTCGATTTTTGGCGGCTGGTGGAAAATTGTTAGAAAATACACCCTTTATTGAAGCGGTGGTTCATCCAAATGGTGTAATCGTTAACACCGAATTTCAAGCCAAGTTGTTACTAGATGCGATGGGGCATCTTTCTCCCATCACGCAACAAGCGCGTCAAGGGCGAAAACCTGATGCTTTGTGCTTAGTTGTAGGAAGTTGTGCCCAGGGTTTTCCGGAAAATAACTCAGGTGACTTGTTATTATCTTTAACATCCTTGCAGAATCAATGCCAGTACTTCTGGGAAGCTTTTCCAGCTAAGGACGGTAGAACTACTTACTTATTTACCTACATGGATGCACATGCACAACGCTTGGGCTTAGAAGCACTGTTTGAAGAATATCTGCGCCTTCTGCCGAAATATCAAGGTGTAGAGTTGAGTCAACTGAAATTTCAACGGGCGCTGTTTGGCTTCTTTCCTACCTATCGTCAAAGTCCGCTAAAAACCTCCTGGAGTCGCATTCTGCCAGTGGGAGATAGCAGTGGAAGTCAATCTCCTTTGAGTTTTGGTGGTTTTGGTGCGATGGTACGTCATCTAAAACGTTTAACATTTGGCGTTGAGGAAGCACTAGAAACAGAACAATTATCAGCAAAAGCGCTAGCACTTTTGCAACCATATCAACCAAGTCTCAGTGTTACTTGGTTGTTTCAAAGGGCAATGAGTGTGAGTGTAAACCAAAAAATTGACCCAGAACAAATTAATCAACTGCTGTCTGCGGTATTTCAAGAAATGCAACAGTTGGGTACACCAGTACTCAAGCCATTTTTGCAAGACATTGTAAAGTTTTGGGCACTGACGCAGACATTATTAAAAACTGGTTTGTCTCATCCAGGATTAGTTGCAAAAATCATTCCGCAAGTAGGTTTGAATAGTTTGTTAGATTGGATAGTGCATTACGGAAATTTAGGTGTTTATACTGCCTTATATTGGCTAAGTCCAATGTTAGAAACATGGATCAAGAATCAATCAAGAGAACAACAATATTATTGGCATCGCTTGATTGATGCTTTTAAATATGGTTCTGGTAGTGATTATGCAGATGATTAAATTGATAAAAGTGTGAGGATTCATATGATTGAACGGCAATCTTCAAGTGTAAAATACTTTGCAGTTTTAATTGGCTTACTGCGCGATCGCCAAGTATTTTTAGAAGAAATTCGTCAAGGTACACGATTGCCTAGAAAGATAATTTCTCTGCTGGTTTGCAGTTCATTATTTCTGGCTGTGTATGGTGGAATTATTGGTGCGTACCATAGCTGGATGCAAGCTTTATCTTCTGCTGTGAAATTGCCAGCTATTTATTTAATTACATTACTAATTTGTCTGCCAACATTGTATTTTTCTAATATTATTTTTGGTTCCAAGCGAACTTTTGCTCAGCATTTTGCTTTGGTATTGACTGCGATATCAATCACCAGTGTATTACTGTTTAGCTTTGCACCAATTACACTATTTTTCTTGATTACTACTAGTAATTACCAGTTTTTAATTTTATTAAACGTATTTATCTTTTCCCTAACTGGATTTATCGGTATTTCTTCTTTATATCAGGCTACGAGATCAGTTTTAGAACAGGAGAACGAAGGCAGTCAAACCCGTCAGAAAATTTTACAATTTTGGTTATTTCTTTATGCTTTTGTTGGTAGTCAGTTAGGATGGACTCTCAGACCTTTTTTTGGTACACCTGATTCTGCATTTCAATTATTTCGTGAAAGAGAGGGTAACTTTTATTTGAGCGTAATTCAAGCTATTGGTTATCTATTTGGTTTTCGCTCGTAAATTATTGATCATCAGTTTTGAAATAAACGGTCAGTAATCGATGAATAATGACAAAATTTAAACTCTAAAATTAGTATGTTGGAAAAGCAATCTTACAAGGTTAAACAATTTGGTGTCCTGATTAGTTTACTACGCGATCGCCAAAGTTTTTTAGAAGAAATCCGCCAGGGAGCGCGATTACAGAGTAAAATGAGTTCTCTGTTCGTTTCTAGTTCTATTTTCTTTGCTATTTATGGTGCAATTATCGGTGCATCTCATAGCTGGGCACAAGCATTATCTGGTGCTATCAAACTTCCAGCTTTTTACTTGTTAACACTCATTATTTGTTTTCCAACTCTATTCTTTTTTAATGTGCTGTTTGGTTCTAAGAGTAGTATTCAGCAGCATTTTGTTGTTTTACTCACATCTGTTTCAGTGATTAGCGTGCTTTTATTTAGCTTGGCACCAGTTACACTATTTTTTCTAATTACTACCCCTGATTCTTACCAATTTTTTAAACTGTTAAATGTACTAATTTTTGGCATCACAGGTATCTTTGGTGTCAAATTCTTGTATGAAGGAATGCAATTGCTTTCTCAACAAGATGAAGTAGGTAAGGCAACCCGTACAACTATTTTAAGATCATGGTTGTTGCTTTACGCCTTTGTAGGAATGCAATTAGGATGGTTTCTTAGACCATTTTTTGGTGCCCCTGACTCTAAATTTGAATTATTTCGGACAGTAGGAGGTAATTTTTATCTTGATATAATCACAGCAATTCATGAAATTTTAGGCTTCCGCTAGCCACAAGCAACAAATAGAAGAAATACCTCTTGTTCTATCTCCTGTTCCCTTTAATAGAAATGATATCAAGCTAAGAATTCATCAATTGCCACATTAAAACCTTTATTATTACTGATTATTTATCGAAAGCTTTCATTGCTATTTTGACTTTCTCGATTTGCTTAGGTGCTTGCATTGTTTCAAAGAAAGCGATCGCTTGCATTAATTTTTCTCTACTCTGGTTAATATCACCCATTCTTTGGTAAGTTAACCCCAATTGATAGTAAGCCTCAGCCAAATCTGATTTAGCACCTATTTTATCAAGTATGTCTATAGCTTCTGCATGGTGAAAAAGCGCTTTGGCAAATTCTTCTTGTTCTCGATATAACTCCGCCAAGCAACTTATAGCTTTAGCTTTTAATTGAGTAAAATTATTTTCTTCTGAATAAAATATTGCTCTTTGACACAAATCACAAGATTTTTTGAGATTACCTAAATTTTTATAGGTTAAACAAAGAGTAATCAAGCTATGTCCTATGCCCCATAAAGTGACTCTATTTGATAAAGATATTGTTGAAAATGCAGCTTCAGCAATACAAAAACTAGCTTCTGTACGATTAGAACACGATTTAATCAGAGCCAAACAGCATTGAGCATATGCCATATAATCATCAAAATTACTATTTTTCTCAGCTAGGTTGCAAACAGCATTAAAACAATCTTCAGCCGCTTCCATCTCCCATAATTCAAGTTTGCACAGTCCTGTGTTGAATAGAATAGAAATTTTGCTAGTTTTGACATCTAATTTATCTAATATTTCTTCTGACTTCTCATAACAATGTATAGCTTCCCTGATTCCACCAATAATCCGATATGTATAACCTAGAATATTGTAGAGTTTAATTAATCTCTCTGGTGATTTTATATCGTCAATTATCCGTTTGATTACCGAGAAGTTTTTCTGAAGTAGTCCCAACTGATAAAACGAACAACCTAGAGGTAATCCTGTATTCCACTGTTGACCTCTTCCTTGTAAAATCACATCACCAGCTTGTTCAAAATCACCAATTTCTACATAGTGATAATAAGCTTCTAAAGCTATCAATGCATCTTTGATATTTTTGATTACTTCAACTCTTTGCGTCCAAAAATCTGCGGCTTTTCTGTTTACTATTTCCCATTCTTTATTTAATAGTCTTAACCTGCTAATTGCCTCATCACGAATCACGGGATGTAACCAATACTGTCCTTTTTTAGTTTCTATCAAAGACAAGTCTTGCAAAGCTTTAATCACACGCCTCCGCTGTTGTTCTGGAACATCCCAAAGTAAACATAAAAGTCCCTCTATTGGTACTGAAAGGATATCTTGATAGCGATAGCATCCTAAACGACACAGAAGACGGTAAGCTTCTAAATCAATTTGTTGGAGACGAGCAAATTGACTAGCAACTAAGTCTTTTAATTCTCTTTCTATTAATAAATCTGTAGAGTTTTCTTGCCAGTACGCATCTATATCGCCATAAAAATCTGTCAATATTGCGCCTCGAAGAATTTGCATCGCTTTGGCGTTTCCTCCATAAGCTCTGCACATATCACTGAGAATGGTAGAATTACAGTTGATTTGGTGACGGCTGAAAAATTGCCGCCATGCTTCATCATTCAATCCTTTTAGTGAGTAAAGATTAATCTCTACACTAAACTCGCGTAAACGCTCACGACTCGTGACCAAAGTCACTGAATGTAAATCTGGATCAGCCAATACTCTTAATAGTTCAACATAAGGGCGACGATATTCCAAAAACTTCCCATCTTTGTCTAGGGCTGTTTCTAAGTTGTCGATAAATACTCCAATTTTGGGGCTTTGTTCTCGTAACTTCCGCCGCAGTCGCTTTAAATTGATTCCAAAATCGCGTCCTGGTTCTTCGTTAAAGTCTCGCCGCAGCCATTCCTCAACCACACTCTCTACAGGTGTGATATTTTGAATTTCGGTGGCCATCCATAGCTCTAGAACGAAATCGAACTTTTGGGTTTTAAAATACTTACGAGCTAAGGTTGTCTTACCAACTCCACCTTCACCTTGGATAAGAATAACTTTTGCTCCCTGACTGACAAAGTTGTTTAAATCGGCTATTTCGCGATCGCGCCCCACAAAGCTAGAATCTAAATCTTGGGGTTTTACGCCATTTGTTGGTGATTCTATAATCTCAAAGACTTGTTGAGTCTTCCAAAACCCTTGAACTACTGCTGAAAAGGTTGATTTCGAGACTTTCTCTCCGAGTACTTTTGATAGCAGTTGCCAAAGTTCTGCACCAACCGCTTTTAGATGCGCTTCTGTGTAACCACGACTGTTGGCGATATCCTGGTAAGTGCGCTTTTCATCCTCCCACAAATGACGCAAGATTATCCTTTGAGTTTTATCTAGGTGTTCTCCCGTCTTGAGAAAAACCAAATTATCTACAAACTCTAAGGCTTCTTCCTCACCCATCGTTTAGCTTGATGTATCTTTTTTACTCTATTATAAACAGGTTTTTACGAAGTTCTTGCCGCCCATCATACTACAAACTACTTTTTCCTACTCAGTAGGAAACCTACTTTATCCAACTGTCAAGTATTTTTGGCTGTATTATCCTTGTAATTAATACAGGCAAAGTTAAGTTAAGCGTTAAGCAAATATGGTTGAGGAGAGATTTTACCAGCGCTGCTACTGCCAATTTAGTCACTTACTCAAGACTAATTGACACTTGTATGATGATGAAAGTAGTGTCTACTAAACAGGCAGTGGATGTTAACTAACTAGATTCTGTAGAGCGTGTTCACAGCTAATGATGTCAGCATTCACCCTACAGGAGGTTCAATGATGTTGGACAAAGATTGTCATCATGATTGTAATCCCAGTTATTGTCCCTTTGCCCAAGACACACATAATCCCAACAGATATGTCTGTCTCAAATGTGGTGTTGAGCGAGAGATAAATAAATATCCTTCAGGTATTGGCTCGTTCTTGTTGCTGCTATTGAGCTTATTGGTCATATTTCAACTATTAGTTGATTTCGACAAGCAAAACAAGCCAAAAAATCAGCAGGAGTCTATTTACTATTCACCTAATAAGGTGAATGGCTAACAACCAAAGGATATTCATTGCTCAAAAGTCAACCACTTTCGTGAGTAAAATTATGACCACAAATCAAGATACACTTTTATTTCGCTTAGCTGCTAAGTGCCTTAAATACTTCTTATTGGTGCTATTTGGCATAGCGATCGCCTACGTTTTATCAATCGGTTTAGGAATTTTACATTTTATTCCCGTACTGATGTACATGTTACAACAGTTGTTGCTGCCAGTGGGAGTTATACTGTTGTGTTTAATTACAGTCACAGTAATTTTTGAATCATTACGTTAGGAATAGGGAATGGGGAACTCGGGGCCCCCACGTTAGCGAAGCCCAGTGGGGATTAGGGGCATGGGGAATTATCTTTGTCCCCTGCTCACGCCAGTTGCTACAACGGAGGGAATCTCCGCAACGCACTGGCTCTCCCTGCTTCCTCTGCCCCTCATCCTATTACCAAGCAAACTGGTACAATCTCCATATTCTTTATCGAGAAGACGAAGTTATTTACTTGCATTTTTGACCACATACCTGCAATTATTTAATACCATAAGCAGTATATAACTGTATTCCCATCAATTAACTGTATATTAAGAGGAGGATGTGGGATGAGTTTGTGGCAGCGCCCCCTGAAACGATTACAAAGGATCACTGAGCAGAAGATTAATCGGTTCAGGCTGAATTCGCTCAAAGGCTTTATATCGCTCTTTTTGGCAGGGACAGTCTTGAGTGTGGCGCTTGCCGCCTGCTCTGGTGGAGATGTGAGTAATAATTCTGCCACAACCCCTGCTGCTAGCCCTGTTGCCGCCAATAAAGGTAATGTCGAAATTACTTTAGTTTCTTTTGCTGTCACTAAAGCAGCTCACGAAGCTATTATTCCTAAATTTGTGGACAAGTGGAAGCAAGAACACAACCAAACAGTCACATTTAAGCAAAGCTATGGGGGATCTGGCTCTCAAACTCGTGCTGTCATCGATGGTTTAGAAGCAGATGTTGTCCACCTGGCACTAGCATTAGACACCCAAAAGATTGAGAAACAGGGATTAATTGAGCCAGGATGGGAAAAGGAAGTACCCAACAATGGTATAGTTTCCAAATCGGTTGCAGCACTGATTACACGCCCAGGCAACCCCAAAGGAATCAAAACCTGGTCAGATTTAGAGCAAGACGGGATAAAACTAATTACTGCTGATCCCAAAACATCTGGTATTGCTCGGTGGAATTTCTTAGCATTGTGGAACTCTGCAATTAAAACTGGTGGAGGCGAAGAAAAAGCTACCGAATTTGTGACCAAAGTTTACAACAATGTGCCAATCCTAACTAAAGATGCGCGGGAAGCTACTGATGCATTTACCAAGCAAGGTCAAGGAGATGCGTTAATTAACTACGAAAACGAAGTGATCTTAGCGCAACAAAAAGGTGAGAAAGTAGATTATGTCATTCCCGATGTGAACATATCCATCGACAATCCGATCGCAGTCGTAGATAAGAACGTCGATAAGCATGGGACTCGCGAAGTAGCAGAAGGTTTTGTTAAATATCTATACACTTCAGAAGCACAAGAAGAGTTTGCCAAGCTAGGATTCCGCCCGGTAGATGAGAAGGTAGCCCAAACAAAAGAAAATGCAGATAAATTCCCTAAAGTAAAAACTCTGGGCACAGTTCAAGATTACGGTGGATGGGAAGCCATTGACAAGAAGTTCTTCGCTGATGGCGGTGTGTTTGACAAAATTCAAGCCCAAAAGAAACGGTAATTAGTCATTTGTTATTGGTAATTAGTCATTTGTCATTTGTTCAGAGAAAAACAAACAATTGACAACTGACAAATTCTAGTTTTGAATTTTGAATTTTTTTATGGCTGTATCTTCTCCTCCACAAATTGTTCGTCAAGAAGTTCCAGTTTGGAAGCGGTTTTTCAATCAACTAATCAAGCTTCCTTGGACTTGGCGAATTACCTTGGCATACTTAACTGTGATGTTATTTGTCCCCATTGCTGCTATGTTCCTGAAAGCAAGTACGGAACCCCCAGCAAGATTTTGGGAAATTGCTACTAGTGAAATTGCACTAGCGACATACAACGTCACTTTTGTGACTTCAATTCTAGCAGCCTTGCTTAACGGGGTTTTTGGAACTCTGATTGCTTGGGTTTTGGTTCGTTACGACTTTCCTCTAAAACGGATAGTCGATGCCACAGTGGATTTACCTTTTGCTCTACCAACCTCAGTGGCAGGGCTGACACTGGCAACAGTTTACAGCGATAATGGCTGGATCGGTTCGCTGTTATCTCCATTAGGCATTAAAGTATCATTCACTCGTTTAGGGGTTGGGGTAGCAATGATCTTTATCTCGCTACCTTTTGTGGTGAGAACAGTACAACCTGTGCTTCAGGAAATGGAACACGAGATTGAAGAGGCAGCTTGGTGTTTGGGTGCTTCTCAATGGCAAACCTTTTGGAAAGTAATTTTACCGCCACTATTTCCCACGATTTTGACTGGTATTGCCTTGGGTTTTTCCCGTGCAGTTGGGGAATATGGTTCGACAGTAATTATTTCCTCTAATACTCCCTTCCAGGATTTAATCGCACCTGTACTGATTTTCCAACGACTAGAACAGTATGACTATTCTGGTGCAACTGTCATTGGTGTAGTTTTACTGGCGATTTCCTTAGTGCTGCTGCTAGCAATTAATTTCTTACAAGCATGGGCAAGACGATATGACAGTCAATGAACCAAGTTTTCACTCATCCACTAAGTCTAAGCCAAAACAGCAGCAAAGTTGGGTTCCAACAATTTTAATTGGGATTGCGATCGCCTATTTAGCTCTAGTACAATACATCCCTGCTCTCAACGTTTTTGTGCAAGCTTTTGCCAAAGGCGTTGGGCCATTTTTCGCTAACCTCAGCAGGCCTGCCTTTCTCCATGCAGCTTGGTTAACGTTAATATTGTCCCTAATCGCTGTACCTTTAAATACAGTGTTTGGTTTGTGTGCTGCTTGGGCGATCGCTCGTCATAAATTCCCTGGTCGCGCTATAGTTCTGAGTATTATTGACCTACCCTTTTCCATCTCCCCTGTAGTCGCCGGATTGATGATTGTCTTACTCTACGGACGACAAGGATGGTTTGGCCCTTGGCTGGCGGCACATGATATCAAGATTATCTTTGCTTTTCCAGGTATGGTATTGGCGACAGCGTTTGTGAGTATGCCCTTTGTGGCTAGGGAAGTGATACCCGTTCTAGAGGAGTTTGGCAAAGATCAAGAAGAAGCTGCTAGAACTTTAGGTGCAAACGACTGGCAGACATTTTGGCGCGTTACCTTGCCTAGCATCCGCTGGGGTTTACTCTACGGCTTAATTTTAACCAATGCCAGAGCAATGGGTGAATTCGGCGCGGTTTCAGTCGTATCTGGTAACATTGCTGGCCTAACTCAGAGCTTACCCTTATTCGTAGAGGATGCTTACAAGCAGTATGAAACCGAAGCCGCCTTTTCTGCTGCTGTATTGTTAGCACTATTAGCGGTTGTCACCTTGGTGCTAAAGGAGATTTTAGAACGAAAAACCCGTATTAAGGATGTTGGGGAGTAGGGAGTAGGGAATGGGGATTGGGGGAGAATTTTCTTCATCCCAATACCCAATCCCAAAAAACTGATTTGGCATTGCTATGAATGATAGAGAATGCATCCAATTTGCACTATTCAGATATTTTGGCAACGCTACTACTTTATGTTGAAAAACAATATCTAATACTAATTCGTAATTCGTAATTAAGAAACTCTTATTTCGATTGTATATAAATGTGAAGTAATATCATGTCCGGCTAATCACTTATCATAAAAATTTCTCCCTTCCGCGTCTCCCTATCTTCGCGTCAGCCAAATCATAAGTCTTTAAACGGACATGATATAAAACCTCTCCTCAACGGCAAGACAAAGCAAAGGTTATACTTGTTGGAAAAGAGTTGTTTTAACCTCTGTTTTAAAATTTTATTAAATCAATGGCTTGCAATTTTCGTTTTGCGGTGGTTAGCGACTTGCACCTCGCGCTACCCCATACAATCTGGGATCATCCTAGCCGTTTTCATCTTGTAGAAGTAAGTATTCCAGCATTTGAAAGTGTATTAGAGCATTTAATACAACTCGATTTAGATTTCCTTTTGCTGCCAGGAGATTTAACCCAGCATGGTGAATCAGCAAACCATAACTGGTTACAGCAACGGTTATCCCAGTTGCCTTTTCCTACCTATGTTGTTCCTGGTAATCATGATGTTCCAGTACTGATGGCAGATCAGCAATCAATTGCTTTTGCTGATTTTCCCTATTATTACTCTAAGTTTGGTTACGATAATCCCCAGCAAATTTACTATACTCAGCAGTTGCTGCCTGGTGTCAGGCTGATTGGTTTAAATTCTAACTCCTTTAATGACCAAGGCGAACAGATCGGGCGTTTAGATAGCAAACAGCTAGAGTGGTTAGACGAAGTACTAGCAGCAACTGGTGATGAATTAATCTTGGTGATGGTGCATCATAATGTGCTGGAACACTTGCCTAATCAATCACGCCATCCTCTGGGCAATCGTTATATGCTGGAAAATGCACCAGAACTGTTGCAAGTGCTACGGCGTTATGATGTCAAGCTAGTGTTGACTGGGCATTTACACGTCCAAGATGTTGCTTACTCAAAGGGTGTATACGATATTACTACTGGTTCCTTAGTGAGTTACCCTCATCCATATAGAGTGCTAGAGTTTCATCAGGATAATCACGGAAGAGAATGGTTGCAAATTTTATCTTATAGAGTAGATTCAGTCCCTGATTTTCCAGATTTGCAACAATTATCACGCAAGTGGATGGGCGATCGCTCTTTTCCCTTCTTAGTCAAGCTGCTAACTCATCCTCCACTAAATTTACCATTATCCCAAGCCAAAGAACTAGCGCCTGGGATGCGCGATTTTTGGGCCACGATTGCCGATGGTGATGCTGTACTAGACTACCCTCAGTTTCCCTTGGAAGTGCGTCGCTACATTCAAACCTATGCCGCCGCTACTCGTGGCAAAGCTACTTTGATTGATAACAACAGCACAATCCTGCTTTAACAGCTATCAGATTTATGAGATTTATGAATAACTGATTACAGCTGCTTGAAAGATTTGTTCAGCGGTCAAATTCAACTCTGGAAAAGTTGGCGATTTGATCCGGTCAATACCTCTAAACTTGCTAAGTTGATATTCACCTTCGTCCAAAGAACAAATTAAGATGGTTGGTTGTTTTGGTTTCCCAATAAATTCTCTACCACCTAAAGCAGTATAATCAACAATCCAGTACTCAGGAATTCCCATTTCTTCATAGTCGGCGTATTTTTTGTGATCATCATCACGCCAGTTGGTACTAACAACCTCAACCACTAGAGGAATTGATGCTGCTTGAGTGATAATTGATTCTTTTTTCCAAAGTGGTTCATTCGTCAGATTAGCTTGATTTAATATCAACACATCTGGTGAGTAACCTGATTCGTATTCCAGTGGCTTGATTAAAGCTGTTTTTGGAATCAGGTAGGGAAGATTCAAGCGGTCTAATTCAACACTCAATTTTCTTACCAAAAATCCTGTCACCTCTTCATGTTCGCCAGTTGGTAATGGCATTTCAATAATGACTCCATCATGCAGTTCATATCGTCGTTGGGCGTTTTCTGGATACCAAGTAACGAATTCATCAAATGAAACTAGTTTGCGTGAGGCTGCTTGAATCATGATTTCATCCTGAAGGCAAGTTTCCTATTCCCCGACAAATCCCAAACACTGAAGTGTAACCATGTAAAAAAGTTCTGCCACTAACGGGGCCAATTTCACCGCCGCAGAAAAAGCCCCCAACAGGTATATCGTTGAGGTAGCGCTTGAATAGCTCTGAATCAAAATTGGGTTTGTTGTAGAGTCCTTCGCCACGCCCTAAACAAGTAAACATTAAAGCAGCAGCAGCAGAAGGTTGAGAGTACCGCTGATCTTGATAGCTTTGTAAGAGTAGTTCTAGGTCTTCGGCAGAGGCTTGAGCATCACGTAGGTGGAATTGCAAGCGTTGACCAGGACGGACACGATCGCCAATTGCGATCGCTCCTGCTGTAGGATCTACACCCAGGATGCCACGAATCAAAAAATCTCCCTGCTGTAAAGTCTGCTTGAATTCATTCATTGCCACACCAATAAACAGAGAATGCTGTGCTAGCATTCGCTCTTTTTCGCTGAGGGTGGAAATCAAATCTCGCAATACTATTAAGGGTACTTGCTCGTCTAATTCTAGGATGATGTTGCGATCGGCTTTGGTGACTTGCAATGGTTCGCCAATTGGTCGGCATCCTTGAGCAACAATAGTTTCTAAAACAATATTGCCACTCAATGCTATACCAACTGTACCTTCACGATATAGGCGATCGTTACAAAATAAAGCTATACGACCACCCATAGCCCCACCACTAGCCTGTCCCCCTAAAATTACTGAACCAGGATAAGCAAAATCTAACCCTTGTAATAAATCGTTGATTCCAGAAGAAAAAGAACTAGATAGCAAAATAAACTGGGGTGTTGGTGATTGAGGTACACCAATCAAATCCAGCCAAGCATCTGGCGAACTATCTAAATCAGGTAATTCCTCCGCAACAACATGAAATACCTGAATATCTACTTCTGGAAGGTGCGCTAAGGTCAGGCTGATAGCTGGTTCTGCTTCCAACTCTTGAGTTTGCCCGTCAATCGTCGTACCAATCACACCAACACCGCTACAACCAATTAGTATTGGTACTGAAAGTTGTTCCGCCAACAAAGGTAAGAGTCGAGAATACTCACTCGTAAAAGCAGACGAAATAAACACCAGTCCTAGATTTGCGGGTGCTGTTAACGATGAGACAGCTCGTTGTACCACATCTGCAACAGCTGCTTCTAAAGAATGACGGGTTGACAGGGCATTTGCCCATTGCATTTGGTCTGCCATGAGTTTTCGGCTTCTCTGTGTTTTGGGGCTAGTAGTTTTTGAGTGTTATTTTTGGGAATAATTGCATCCAACAAAAGTTAACGCCAGCGTTGTATTTCCTCCATTTTATAAAGGTGGGGGTGTTATTCCCTAATACATGCATCTAAATATATTGTATAATCTTCTGTTTATAGTACTGATTCCACAAAATCTTAAAAGATAAAGGTGTATGCAGTGTAGATGTAGTGATTTACTGTATTAGTTATGAAGCATCATTACAAGACACCAACTTCGTTCTTGGCGAGGTGTTAAGTATGATGGTCATAAAGCCAAAAATTGCCATTTTTGAAGTTTTTCTATACTAGAAGTAACCACAAACAACGAGACCTAAGCAATGACCAACATCCAAGAAAAAGCAAACAACGATATCCAAGAAAAAATCCAAGAGGAAGTAGAACAGGCTCGCGCTGTCTGTGATATTTCTGGTAGCAACTCTGCTGAGTGTGCTGCTGCTTGGGATGCAGTAGAAGAATTGCAAGCTGAAGCTTCCCATCAGCGCCAAAGTAAGCCAAAAAACTCTCTAGAGAAATACTGTGATGACAATCCAGAGGCAGTTGAGTGTCGAGTTTACGATGAATAAAAATTGATTGAGCATCTTTTGTGTTCATTGATAGGCAAGCAACCAAGATCGATTCACAGATATCTTGCACCTTCCTCGTGCATCAAATCTCACTGAAGCAGTGCTGAGTAAAAAAATCAAGATTTGTCAGAATGCAGAGCAAATAGCAGATGGGACAAGTTAAAAAATCCTCTGACCTACTATTGGATTGGTGCAAAATCTCAGTTGAAGATCTTGGAGTTGCTTGTTTTTTGCCCAATAAATGAGATGTATCAACCTGATAAAAATTATTACTAGTATTAAATTTGGCTCTAATATTGAGACTAACCCTGATGTTGTTATTCTCAGTAGGGCTGTATAAACAAGCATTAGATATTAGCTAGCTGATAGCTGATGTGTATTTTTACCTATAGTTGCTTGCTCGTCTCAAAAAAAATATGAACAATGATGTTTGGTTTCGTCAGTTTATCTGGACTGACTACTGGTTAGCAATACTATTTGCGGTGATTATTCCCTTAATTCTATTGATTTGGGCTTTTGTCCAAAAAGCAGAAGCCATACAACGCCTGTTAATCATTTATTGGCGAGTATCTAGCTTGTTAGCAATCACTATTTACCTAATGATTGCTCAAAATCCAATTAGCTTTCTCTCCGGCTTGATGGCTCAAATCTTAATTCCGATTTCGCTGTGGTTTTGGGTGGATCTCAACGATGAAATTGAGTATCAGCCAAGTGGGGCTTTGAAATTAGTTTTCACCTCTTGGCGTTGGGCTGTAACTATTTACTCTATCTTAGGTACACTAGCTTTTATTCCTTTTTTAGGTTGTGCTTTTTCCAAAAATGTCTCCCAAATTCCCTATTGTCGCGTTTGGTTTGAAGCACCACTACTATACAAACAGTGGGTTCATTCTCCCAGTACCAAGCATGGGTTTTTAGGTATTTTGGGCTTTATGGCTCTAGTGGTTTATGTGCTTTACTTAATCTATTTTGTGTTTGTCAAGCTGAGCAAGCAGGGACGTTCAGCCACACAACAGTGATTGTAGCTAGACTCTGATTCAAATTCAAAATTCCACAATGAATTCTATTGGTAAGCGACTGGAACAATACACGATCAAGCGTCCTCAAGAAGTATTACTTGTAACGGTGGCAATTGCTGATGAGCAAGACAAAATTGCTGTTTTTAAGGGATTTTCTAGTTCTTTGATGCGTTCAACACCATTTGATGCAGATGTGCCAGCCCTACCAGATGAAGCCAACATTCTCAGCATTGACCGGATTGCCAGTCCTTACAACCCCGAATCACCCCGCTACATTCAACAGGGAATCTCTTGGGAAGCCATGCAGACTTTATTATCTGAAGTGGGATTATAGTTGACCAAGAAGACGCGGAGACGGGGGGAAGGGGAGACGCGGAGCGCGACCCTTCTTAAGATCGAAGCACTGGTCACACAAAAAATCGATTCCTTACTTGAATCCCCTGGCTTTAGCTATGGGGTCTCCCCGCGTCTTTGCGTCAGAACGTCTCCGTGTCTTCTTCAATAAACTCAGCTTCACTCTCCATCTCAGCCTTAGTCTGAATATCTGAAAGTTAATGTAATTACGAATTACGAATTAGTATAATGTCTCGTTCTGGATACACTCTTGCTGTCTTTGCCTGTGCTTCTGCTATTGCTGCTCTTGATTGGTTACACAAGCGTCAAGCTGTAAAAGTAGTGTCAGTAGATTTAATTGAACCAAACCAAGTAGTAGAAATACCAGTTGAACAGGTAGCAGGACTATCCCAGAGTATGGCTTTGGCAATTACCCGTAGTGATCCCGGTGATAATCTTGACTTAACTAAGGATACGCCGGTGTGGGCATTGGTGGAGTGGAGAGGGGAAGAGGACGCGGGGAAGGATTTGTTTGTGTCTTTGAATGAGGGGACAATAATTATTCAGGGGGGTGAGGGGATCGGTAGACAGATGAATGCAGGAGATGCGCCTGCTATTTATGGGTATGCTCAACGGTTGCTGTGCGAGAACTTGCGCCGGATGTTGAAATCAAAAGAAAAAATCACGGTGACGATTATTCTACCAGAGGGGCGATCGCTCGCTGTTCGTACCTCGAATGCTGCCTTTGGTGTGGTTGAAGGTCTTTCTTTGTTGGGAACAACGGGCATTTCACAACCGCTGAGTACTCCCGATCAACTTGCCAGTTTTCGTGCCCAATTACAAGAAAAAGCAAGCCGTTTTGAGCGTTTGGTGTTCTGTATCGGCGAGAATGGTTTAGATTTGGCGCGTCAACTCGGTATTAATCCTGACCAATTGGTCAAAACTGCTAACTGGCTAGGCCCAATGTTAGTAGAAGCCGATATTCTGGATGTTAAAGAAATCTTATTGTTTGGCTATCACGGTAAATTGATGAAACTGGCAGGGGGGATTTTTCACACTCATCACCACCTTGCTGATGCACGTCGGGAGATTTTGACGGCTCACTGTGCTATGCTGGACTTAAAGTCACCAGATATACAAGCAGTATTTAATAGCGCTACTGCGGAAGCAGCACTGATGTATTTAAGAGCGCTAGATGCTGCAAGTGGTAGTGATTGGGTAAATCAAGTTTACAGCACGATCGCAGAAACTATCGATGTCCGCTCCCAAGAATATATCCAAAGCCATAGTGACAAAGGCGTGACAGCGAGTTGTGGATCTATCCTCTTTGACCGCGATCGCAAAATTATTGTAAAGAGCAAAACTGCTTGTTTGTTAATGGAAAAATTATGTTAATTTATTATAAATAATCTTAAAGAATCACAATAAATAAGTTTGCAGTTGCCACTCTAAGGTAAGCTTTCCGTTTTAATACATCTATGCTATGCCAAATTTCATGACTCGTACAGATGCGCGAAACTGCACGTCTGTAAAGGTCTATTATACCATTATCTGCTCAAGCAGCAAAATGGTATAACTCTAAAACCACAGGGCGACGATTTATCCATACAGACACATTCCCCCCGTTATGAATACAGCGGTGACTCTACCAACACAACAGGTGCCTCAGACATTTGAACACTTGGGGCAACTTAATCGCCAATTAATAGTAATTTTGGATTTCGGATCTCAATATTCTGAGTTGATTGCCCGTCGCATCCGCGAGACTCAAGTCTACTCAGAAGTCCTGTCCTATCGTACTACATCTGCCCATTTGCGCCAACTCAATCCCAAAGGAATTATCCTTTCCGGTGGCCCAAGTTCAGTTTATGGTAATAGCTCTCCCCATTGTGACCCAGAAATCTGGCATTTGGGAATACCCATATTGGGTGTGTGCTACGGTATGCAACTGATGGTAAGCCAATTAGGTGGGGAAGTAGCAAAAGCAGACCGGGGTGAGTACGGCAAAGCATCATTATATATAGATGATCCCACAGATTTACTCACAAATGTCGAAGATGGCACTACCATGTGGATGAGTCATGGCGACTCAGTGACGCAAATGCCACCAGGGTTTGAATTACTTGCCCATACAGATAATACTCCCTGTGCGGCGATCGCTGATCACCAAAAGAAGCTTTACGGAGTCCAGTTCCATCCAGAGGTGGTACATTCCCTTGGCGGTTTGGCACTAATTCGGAATTTTGTTTACCACATCTGCGATTGTGAACCCACTTGGACAACAGCGGCTTTTGTCGAAGAGGCAATTCGGGAAATTCGCGCTAGAGTTGGCGAAAAACGGGTGCTTTTAGCGCTGTCTGGGGGAGTAGATTCTTCTACTTTAGCCTTCTTACTGCATAAAGCGATCGGCGACAACTTAACTTGTGTATTTATCGATCAAGGGTTTATGCGAAAGTATGAGCCAGAGAGGTTACTCAAGTTGTTTCAAGAACAGTTCCATATTCCTGTAGAGTATGTTAATGCGCGCGATCGCTTCTTGACGATGATTGCTGGGATTACAGATCCCGAAGAAAAACGCCGCAACATCGGACACGAATTTATCCGTGTATTTGAAGAAACATCAAAACGCCTCGGTCACTTTGACTATTTAGCTCAAGGTACTCTATATCCAGATGTGATCGAATCCGCTGATACCAATGTTGATCCCCAAACTGGTGAACGGGTAGCAGTGAAAATCAAAAGTCATCATAATGTTGGCGGCTTACCAAAAGACTTGCGATTTAAACTAGTAGAACCACTGCGGAAACTATTTAAAGATGAAGTCCGCAAAGTGGGACGTTCTATTGGTTTACCAGAAGAAATTGTCCAAAGGCAACCCTTCCCAGGCCCTGGTTTGGCAATTCGGATTTTAGGCGAAGTCACCGCCGAACGTTTAAATATCTTGCGTGACGCCGATTTGATTGTGCGGCAAGAAATTAACCAACGCGGTATGTACCATGATGTTTGGCAAGCCTTTGCTGTATTGCTACCCATTCGTAGCGTCGGCGTCATGGGAGATCAACGCACTTACGCTTACCCAATTGTCTTACGAATCGTCACCAGTGAAGATGGCATGACTGCTGATTGGGCGCGTGTACCTTACGATGTGTTGGAAGTGATTTCTAATCGCATTGTCAATGAGGTAAAAGGCGTTAATCGTGTAGTTTATGATATTACCTCCAAACCGCCTGGAACTATCGAGTGGGAATAAGTGAAGCTCCTACACGGGAACAAATGAGAGAATCTTACAGGGTATGCAGCGAGTTAACTAAAATGTTTCTCTCAGTGCATTTAGTGCGATTGGATAAAAGAACGGCAGAGGTTTACATTTTGGCTGGCGATGGGCTACAAGTTCTAATACGCCCAAATGGCAAAGTGAGGTATCCATGAATAAGCCGAACTTTTCAACAATGACGCTGCAAGAACTGCAACAGTACATCCTATTACATCGAAATGATGATGATGCAGTACATGAGGCAGTGCTACGCATTCAACAAAACGGGACAACGGTAAGCTCTGAGGAATTTATCGAAATTGTCAGACGACGAACTGGCAACCCGCCACAACCACAGTAAGTAACCAATTAAAAAGTGTTAGGCGCTTTTGTTTGTGCAAGAGCGCTCTTTCATTGCTTTTAGATACACCACAGGACATCCCGTTCCTTGCACCGATGATCGTTCGCGAAATCTATTACCGTCTGCTCACAGATAAACTCTTTTAAACTGGCTAACCCTCTCAAGAGGGTAGTCTTACTTGCACTCACCAAATGTCAAAATAAGGAACAGAATTATATAATTATTATTTACAGATTCACAAAGCATGGCAGCGTTGAACGGACGAGATTTATTAGGTTTGGCGGATCTTAATCCCACAGAACTTCATGAACTCCTGCAATTGGCAACTCAGCTCAAATCACAGCAGCTAAAGTTGCGTTGCAATAAAGTTTTGGGTTTGTTGTTTTCCAAAGCTTCAACTCGCACACGAGTCAGTTTCACAGTGGCTATGTATCAATTGGGTGGACAGGTAATTGATCTAAATCCTAATGTCACTCAAGTTAGCCGTGGAGAACCAATACAAGATACAGCGCGAGTATTAGATAGATATTTAGATATTTTGGCAATTCGCACTTTTGCACAGCAGGAGTTAGAAACTTTTGCTCGTTATGCCAAGATTCCCGTAATTAACGCCCTAACTGATGCAGAACATCCTTGTCAGGTATTAGCTGATTTATTAACAATTCAAGAATGTTTTGGTAGTTTTACTGGGTTAACTTTGACTTACGTAGGTGATGGCAATAATGTCGCTAATTCTCTGATGTTGGGCTGTGCTTTGGCGGGAATGAACGTGAGAATCGCTACGCCACAGGGATATGAACCAGATGCGGAGATTGTTAAACAAGCAAGAGCGATCGCCAATCATCAAACTGAAGTACTATTAACTCATGACCCAGAATTAGCAGCAAAAGGAGCAAGTGTACTTTATACTGATGTTTGGGCAAGTATGGGTCAAGAATCTCAAGCAGGCGATCGCTTACCAATTTTTCAACCTTACCAAATTTCTGCACAATTGTTGAGTCTTGCTGACCCAAAAGCAATTGTTTTACACTGCTTACCAGCCCATCGCGGCGAAGAAATTACTGAGGCAGTTATTGAAGGATCTCAATCACGAGTTTGGGAACAAGCAGAAAATCGGATGCACGCTCAAAAAGCTTTACTTGTGAGTATTTTAGGTGCAGAATGAAAGGGACTGGGGACTGGGGACTGGGGACTGGGGACTGGGGACTGGGGACTGGGG
>NZ_JCACKM010000119.1:0-21232 GCF_059505385.1 Desmonostoc vinosum | reverse complement strand
CTTCTTACTATGCTTGAGTCTCAAGCCCTGAAATACCAATTAGATAGCTAGGGGTCACGGCGGGGTTTGTCAGGTTTGAAGCATCCCCAGATCATTAGCTTGTAATCATTGAGAGGGTCAACTCCACTGCACCACCAGCCACCATGTTCAATGTGTCGGTATTTTTTCAGATCGTAATCTCTCAGACGCCCATCATTACGACGGGAGATGTTAAGGCTGTAGAGCAGAAATTCGTAGGGGATGGTTCCCCTGATTGAGGTGACGTTGAGATCGTAAATTGCTCTGTCTACTCCACTGTCTAACCATTCTTGTAGGTGCTTATTTTGAAAATCTTCATCTTTGTCTGGTACAAATACTGGCATATTTCCCCCTGGTATTTAAACGCATGAAAAAGTCAGCAGTATCAAAGCCACACTGCCGTTGAGGTTTTTTTAAGAACCTCACGCTCGATTCAGCACTCTCAATAAATAGGCTTAGTTGTTGTACCTGTCAGAGTTCACCCATCAACTAGATTTGAATGTTCCAATCAGATAGTACACATGAACTAAGCGACACACTATCATACACGATTTTGGCAACTGAGCATGATCGTTAGATAATTTCAGGTCAGATGAATTCCGACCTGATTGATACTCCTAAATGCAATACAGCCAAGAAGGGTCTTGGTAATGGGTAGACATTGCAATTACTGGAATCAATTGATTTGATGGCTCAAAACTCCACTCTTCAAGAACACATCCCATCACACTACCGACTACTTTCCCTAAAGATTTAGAAAAGACTTCAGTCTGAAGGTGTCTTAAAGCGAAGCCTGTGGCAGGTACATATCCCCATTGGGTGTAGTTTTTCTGATGATCGTACATTTGGGTAATCCAACCCTTACCGTGTTCTTGTATTAGTGGAATAATCGAATGCATCACTTGTTGTTGATTTTCGACAAATGCATGACGTGCTTCATTTTGGTCAGATGAACAGGGGAAAACCAAACTGTAATTGAGCAGCTGGTTAATGTACCCACCAAAGTCTGAAAAAGACATAATCACTAAATCACTCTGTTGACTGAATAATTCGCTTTGAATTCCTTCGAGATCAGATGGCATTTGAGCCTTACCGTAATTTGGATCTAATAGACGACGACGTTTTGCTTCTCCCATGATTAATAACTCCTTTAATTGACTGAAAATGAATTGAAAAAACATTTAGACGTTGACTCGCACCAAATCTTCTTGACTGACATAAGTAAAGTTATTTGTCCTTATTGACTTACCCAATACAGGGGACATAGACTCAATCATGTAAAACCAACAATCATCAAGTTGCTCAATACCGAGAACTATTCGCTGTTTGGGTGACTCACACAAAGTCCGAAGCATTACTCTTTCACCCAGCATGAATTCAGGTTTGGTAAGTGTGTGAGGTTCTAATCTACCTGTACCAATCAAGTCATATTCCCAAGCAGAAATTATTTCTTTCTCTGTATCAACTGCATATGACCATTTAGTTTTATGCCATTGCACCCCGCAACAATAACCAAATGTTCTAGAATTCTTGAGGTAAACTTTCTCAAACAGACTAATCGAGACTTTGGGTATTTCTCGATCCCAAGGAGGTGAGATGTACCAGCAAGTTTCAAGGACAGTGATTTGGTTAATCATGATGCCCTTCTCCCCAACAAGTAGTTAATAGCTTGGGGGTCGAGAGAGGCGATACGCTTTTTCAAATGATGTGGAGGATTAAGGAGAAATTTTTTGAGATGCCATTTGCGGATTTGATAGATTTTAGGAGAACGCTTTTTACCTTTGAGCCAACCTCGTCTTACCCAGAAACAAACGGTTGATAAACTTAGACAAAGAACTTGAGCTATTTCTTTGCAAGAATAGTTATCAAGAGTAGGACGAGTTGAATAACCTAGACTATTTAATTTCAAAGCAATGGCATGAACTGTACGGTGATATCCTCGTCTTTTGAGACTGGAGGCTATTTGTTTAGTGGTGTAGATTTCTGCTTTCGCCTCAATGATTGCTAGTTCTTCTGATGTCCATTTACTCATTTATTATTCTCCTTATGGTAATGAATTCCCTCGTTTTTGATTACATTCAAAACAAGCCAACCTCAAGTTTTTGATTTGATGATTCCCGCCCTTTGATAACGGAATGTAATGATCAATGGTCAGTGTTTCATTAGTGAGTTGACATTCACACCAAAAACATTGCATACCGTATTTCGCAATTAGATGAGGTCTTTTATTTCGTTTTTGGCTAGTGTAAAGGCGTTTATATTTCCGAACAGTATTACTTGATATTGCAGTCATAATTGTGGAATTTGTGATAACTCATTTAATGCAGAGATAGAATCTGTCAAATCTTGTCTAACAATAGTTGCGCTAATTGATTCAAATTTCACGTCAGCAATCTCGAAGCAATGCTGTATCTCTTCACTGTTGTAAAGGTCAGTAATATGCTGCTTAATTGCAAACTTCGACAATCCATTGGGGATATTAATGTGTACTTCATTTGTGACTGTTTCAACTACTGTAACTATGACTCTCATCGCTTTTAGTACCCCTACTTTTTACAAATTGAATTAGTAGGGCGATTACCTAAAACCGCCTTAGATATTTGTTATGAATTACTTCTTCTTACTCCCCGTTAATGACTGCTGATTCTGTGGTAATAACGACGCCCTCGCCTCTGCTTCTGAGACTGCTGGTAACACGGGTGCTGTCTCTGCATTCAACGCCCAACGTTCATATGTCTCATTGGTCACCCAATTCAATGCGGCCCCACTTTCCGCACCACTCCGAATTAGTGACGCCGCTTCCAGTGCATCCTTTTCAAAATCAGACTGTGGGTTACGATAGCTCCATTGAATAAACCAATATGTACCTAATGCCCCTTCTACCTTTTGAAACTCGGCACAAAAGATGTAGTTTTGTAGTACACTAGCGATCGCCTGATAACAGAATTTTTTAGGATCATCATCTGGCATCCCTTGTTCACACCAGTCTTGAAAGGCACGACGAGCAAAATGATTGTAGAGTCCTGCAAACGAGTCTTTGCTCTGGCGGTGCATCAAGAAACAGAACAGCATTGATGCGGGGCCTTTGAATTGCTCCTTTAATTCCCCGCCGACTGGAATTACCCAGAGTTCGGTGAATGGTTCGTTAGTAAAGTTTTCGTTGATCGTAAATACACGGTCTGGACGGGAGATTGCGATCGCAAAGTCAGCTTTACTTCCTTTTAAATACCCCCCTGCTTGAGCTTCTAAAATTGTCAACTTTGGCGGACAATCGAGAAGGAATTGACCGTATTCTTTCGCGCAGTTGGCTTGCAGTTTTGGTTGGCTTGGTGGGATAAGAAAGACGCTGTTATTGATTTTAATTGTTTCCATGATTGCGTTGTATGTGTGATTGTGTTGATGTAATGTGTGCTGTATTCTGAGAATGACTATTAACTTGTGTACTCTAATCGCTTGAAAAGATATCCATTCAGGCGATTGTTTTTATTTGTTGGGAGATATTTGTGATGTGATGGAGGGATTTTGATTATGGTCTAGTTGCGATTTCAAATGAGCTAGTGCGGTTTGAGCATCAGTAATTGTGAAGTCAGGGTGATAATCAAGTATTTGGAATTGTGGATGTCTCACAATTTCTTGAAGGATGAATTCTGCTGCACCAATCAATGTGTCTAAGTTGGGATGTGGCATTTCATTGCTCCTAATTCTTGTGTTTTATTCAACAATCTTCAACAAAAATCCATGTCCTGTATTCTGTATCTGTAATAGTTTTTTATCCAATAAGTACTGAATGATTGAATTAGTGAACTGAATCTGGTGCAGAGGTGCTTTCCCTCCGTTTTGATGTAAAGAACGTAGTAATTTAGCAGATGTACGCTCAACATAGTTATCAACAGATTTAGCCATTGATACTACCTTTCGTTACTACTACTAACTGTTGCTTAAGCGCATCTATTTGTTGTTGATGTTCGTCAATTTCGGCTTGGATTTGCGAAGATAATTCTTCTAGCGATAGTTGTTGAATCTGTTCTGAGTGATAGTGCAACAAATCTTCGGAGTTTCTGTGAGTCATCACAGAATAACGCCAACCATTACCATATCTTTCAGCTAGAAAACTATCTTGTGGATAGTACTCGAAGCCAATGATGATGCCCTGTTGTGTACGCTGTCCCAAACTAAAACGAGGGTATTCCCAGTGTTTGGGAATTGATATTGTGGGTTGCATAGGTGAATTGATGAATAAGAGGATGGATGAGCAATTAGGACAGAATTACTGAGGCTTGTCCAATTTGCCTGTGCTTATTATTTGAAACAAGTTAAACGGTCAAATTGTGGTAATGGGCATCAAAGCCCACTTTCTCCTTACACTGCAACTAACTCTGCATTCTCAAACAGTATTTGCAGTTCGTTAGAGGTTAATTGCTCAAGCCGTCTGTATGACAATTCTTTGTGTAAGCCTGGTTCTGTCTCAGCAGTAGGTAACACGTCAACCATTGACAGCCACCACACTGCATCCAACGCAGAATCACAGGGTACTCGTTCTTGTTCCCCTACTCGTACCACCCACCAGTTACCGTTAGTACATCCCACTTCGCCTAGCTTGATGTTCTCGCGATAAATCCCATCATTGAGGATTTCTAACCCAAACTTTTCACATTCGGTGAAAATCTGCACCATGACTTCGTTACCAGTGGTGGGTAATTCTGCTTCTGGCGCTGTTTGTATGATTTCAGTTTGGTTGAGTACTGCTGGTAATGCGGCTTCAGTTTGGTCAAGTGTTGCTGGCAATTCTTCGTTAAGCGTTCTGTCTTGGTGATGCCAAGTAATGTAGCGGTGGCATCTAGCCCAAGTGTTAGCACGAAACTTCTCTTTGCCGTTCACCATCACCACCCAAGGTTGCGTTAAGTCATCGTCATGGGTTATGGAAGCGATTAACTTGCTACCTGCGTAGATTTCGTGGTCATAGAAGGATATCTCTACTGTGGTGAGTTCCTCAACTGCAACGGCTTGGTCTGTCATGTACCCGTCGAGTTCACCTTGGGCTACGGCTTGTTCATCAACCTTTTGAAGCTGAGAGGACTGGTGAGCAATGATTGCGTTTACCCAAGTGTCAGCCGCTCTCTTGTCCCCTGTTGGGGTTACGCCGAGTTCTACGGCGATTCTTTTGAGGCGCTTGAGGGTGTAGCGGGAGAGGGCTTGCTGTGTATGTGTGACATGGGTCATAATTAAGATTCCCTGTACGAGTGTATGGGTTTTATAAAAGGCGATCGCTTCCAAAGTTTCCGAGGCTAAGGGCGGTTGCCTTTTATGATAGTTATATTATGCTACTCTGCTAACTGATTGTCAATATGCTGATTAGCAGTTATTCTGTTAATTGACAGCCTGTGTATTGATTGGCTGTTATTCTGTAATCAGATAAGCGTTAATGGAGGTTGATCAGTAAAAGCGTGTTAGCAGTTTGGATGGAAGCATATATTGATATTTCGCAATGGTGGCCCAAAGCTAAAGACGGTAGCCCTTTGTCTGTCTACGCAGTTCATAGGCAGTTTGAAGGTAGTCCGAATGAAGTTACCAGGCATACCTTAACAGTTGCCCGTGATGGCAAGCTCAAGAAGGCGGATATCGATAATATAGTTAAGCTTGCTAGAATTTGCTCTGAGTTGTCTGGCGAGTTGGTTACTGTCAATGACATTGTGAAAATTCAAGAGGACTCGTGAAGGCGATAATACTTAATCAACGCTAATCCCAAAGCATTATCGCCACAATTACCATCCCTGAAATTTATTTCTGATTGGCTCTGTTGAAAATACTATTGAACTAAAGGGATGGAATAATGGCTAAACCATCCAAAGAGCGCAAAAAATCTACCATCTCTGCATCCAGAGATTCAACACCACTAACGAGTTCTGTGGAAGATATCTCTGTTGAGGAAAACCCATCTACAGCAACTATCACTGTTACTGCTATTGAAGTACCAGAATTAACCGAACAAGAACAAAGCGATCGCTTGCATTTAGAGCGACAAGTAGAAAAAGCGTTTTATCTTGCAGGAAAAGCGTTAACAGAATTACGAGACAGAAAGCTGTACCGAAGTACGCACAAAACCTTTAAGGAATACTGCCGAGAGCGTTTTGGTTTTGAGCGCCGTTATCCTTACAGGTTAATGGAGAGTACGGTGGTTGTGGATAATCTCATGAAAATGTGTCCTAATAGGACACAAAATGATGCGGACACATCTATCTCTAACTCCAGTGAGGGACAAATTTTACCAATCAACGAATATCAATTGCGCCCCTTGATTCCCCTAGAGCCGGAAATACAACAACAGGCATGGCAGACCGCAGTGGAGCAAGCTGGCGGTAAAGTCCCAAGTGGTAGAATCGTCAAAGATGTTGTGCAGCAAATAATGGAGCGAACCAGAGTACCCAATACCTACCAACTGGGGGAAGTATGCCAAATCCTTGCTAAGGACAACCCAGAACTGAGAGGTAAGGGCGGGTGTTGGGCGATTGTCAGCCATGTGGGCGAATTCAGTTGCACAGTCACAATGTGGAATGGGGAGTACACGGTTGGCTTGCAGTACCTCAAGTCTTTCAATTACCTACCAGATGAATGTCAACAGGTGCAGGTAATCTGCGATCGCATTGCTCGAATATATTCCGATTCTCTGGAGGAGACGGTCAAAAATCTGTTGCAGTCATTGGGGAAACTAAATCGCCCAAATCTGACTGCTGTGGAAGAGAAATTGTTGAGTGTGTTGGAGTCTGAATATGAGGCAAGATAACTTACTCAACGATTAATGCACACACTGGGCTACATCAGGCTATTCATGAACTACAGCATGGGTCGGTGGCGGAGGCGAAGCAGATATTGACGCGGCAGATAGCAGTGTTGGCGAATGTGCTGATGCTTTTGTAAGGCAATAGGGATGGATAAAGATTCTAACAGGGAGGTAGGTTGGCCTCAACGCCTTACGGCATCTAAGGTCTAGGCAGTTTAGAAATGCTGGTAGAAGGTGATGAATTTAGTTGTGCTCAACGCCTTACGGCATCTAAGGTCTAGGCAGTGTTTGAAAAATTTAAAATTTGGTGCCCCGCGATCGGTGCTCAACGCCTTACGGCATCTAAGGTCTAGGCAGAGTACAGTCGCCCACGGGGACGGGTAAAACTGTTGTGTGCTCAACGCCTTACGGCATCTAAGGTCTAGGCAGTCGTGTAATTGACGCTTATTTAAATCAACAATGGTGTGCTCAACGCCTTACGGCATCTAAGGTCTAGGCAGAGCTATCGTTTTCTAGATATTGTGACTGAACTAGAGGTGCTCAACGCCTTACGGCATCTAAGGTCTAGGCAGAAAAGAGCCTCTATAGAAGCATTTTCCTCTTCACCACAGTGCTCAACGCCTTACGGCATCTAAGGTCTAGGCAGTATATTGATAACGCAGCAGCAGAAGCCGAACAGCTTGTGCTCAACGCCTTACGGCATCTAAGGTCTAGGCAGCATCCATTTGATTGGTAATTTTGGCGGGTGCATTATCGTGCTCAACGCCTTACGGCATCTAAGGTCTAGGCAGTATTGATTCCGGGGGTAAGTATTTACTGTTTTATTTGTGCTCAACGCCTTACGGCATCTAAGGTCTAGGCAGCTTTAACCGAGCGATCGCGTTGTTGTATCGCGTTAGTGCTCAACGCCTTACGGCATCTAAGGTCTAGGCAGACAATACTCTCCCCAGCCCAACACCCCAGGGGTTATGTGCTCAACGCCTTACGGCATCTAAGGTCTAGGCAGCTGATTGATTTTGTGCTTTTTTCAAAAAACTCTTGAGTGCTCAACGCCTTACGGCATCTAAGGTCTAGGCAGGCGGCAATATTATCAATTATTATTGTCAATTAAAAAAGTGCTCAACGCCTTACGGCATCTAAGGTCTAGGCAGCGCCATCTTTTTTGAATAATGGTGGTCGTTTCTGTGGTGCTCAACGCCTTACGGCATCTAAGGTCTAGGCAGGGGGGGTGAACTTCTTCTACACGTTCTTCTCTGTAGTGCTCAACGCCTTACGGCATCTAAGGTCTAGGCAGGGGGGGTGCTGAAATCCTTACTAGAAAACCTTTGAGAGTAGATTTTACAAGTACCTCCTCTTAGAAATTAACAAATTAACAAAAGTTCTAGGAAAATGTCATCCCTAACGATGGAAAGTAATCTTAAATCTCTTGCCCTGTCTAGCTTCTAAGCCATTATTAAAAAATGCAAGCATCTCTAGATAGTATAAAAAGCTTAGAAAGCAAATATAGTAAGAGTTCCGAGCTTGTCTACTTCTATTTTGGTTTTGACAGCCCCAGATCCATGCATTAGACAATGCGGTAATTTTCCTGTTGAGATGACCAAGATTCTGGACGATTGTATGATGGAATGGCAACAACACACCGATTCGACAAACGAATTAGAAGTAGGCTGTCTTCTGGAGCCAATATTTTTTCAAGTTCCCAACGTAATTTTTCACGTGTTCGCATAGTCAGCCAAGAACGAAAAATAGAGTATTGCATTCTTTCGCCATAGCCTTGAAGCAAGCTATAAGCTTTGCGCCAACGCTTAGGATCGCGAATATCGTAACAAATGAGGTAACAATTTTTTTGTTCTGCCATTTTGATACCTCAGCGCAGTACCAAATGACCAAACAAACCACCCTCACCAGACCATTCTTTTTCTAACAGTCTTACTTCCAATTCAAATAAACGGCGATAGGTAAGAGAATAACCCGTAACTGGATGTTTCCAGGTTTCTTGTTTCCGATTTTCATATAGTTCAACGAATTTGCGACGGCCAGCTTCGCTTAACCAAACTTGCACCCCACGAATTTCAAAATCTGCCAAAACATCCCATTGGCCTCGATTGACTGAAGCCATTACTGTCATATCTACCAAAGGCACGCGAAAAATTTCGAGCAGATCCAGTGCTAAGGGTGCAGCTTGCGATCGCGGTTGATGGTAAAAACCTAAAGCAGCTTCTAAACCAACAACTAGAATACTGTTTATTACATCCTTGAGTAAAAGTGCATAGCCAAAACTTAGCAGTGCATTGAACCTATCTTTGGGTGGGCGACGATTTCGACCGCTAAAGTGCAGTTCTTTTGAGACTTCTGGTGAAATCAAACAGGGTAAAGCACCAAAATATAGCGCTGCTAAATTCCCCTCTAGTCCTAAAAGAGATTCTAAAGATTTTGCTTGGGGAACTTGTTTAAGAACAGCTTTCATTTGAGCGATGCCTGCGGCGAGCTTTGCTAACGCTTTCTCCAATTTCTCTGCTTTAGCTTTACCTCTAGTTCCTCGCATTAAAAACTTACGCTGTCCCTGTCCACGGCAAGCTACCAATTTACGGGCTAATTCCAAGCAGAAATCAGAATTACTTAAAGCAGTATACTGGCGGATGCGGCGTTGAATGCTACCTTGGCGAGTATCAAAACTACCAAGATAGCGCCCACCTCCCGAAATAAAATGCACTCCTATATCTTGGTCAGCACAAAAATGCAGTGCTTGGGTGGAAATTTGCGAAAAACTATGTAATACCAGTTGTCCCACTTGACGAGCGGGAACTGTTTCTACAGGTTGATTGCGACGGGTAATTTTGATTTGTTCACCAGTTCTACCAACACAAGTTCCAGGTTCCAAAACATGAATTACCTGCCGTTCATCATCTTCAGGAAACAGGCGAATTGCTTGCCACTCTTTATCATGGGCGAGTCGCGCTTCTTCTGGCAAACACACGGGAGCTAGAGAGCAACGAGCGCACAATCGCTCGTTATCAATTACAGGTGGTCGGTGGGTAGATTGTCTGAGGGTACGTGCTTGTTGAATTGCTTCACGAACAGCTGCCCGTCCTGCATCATCCACTGGTACGTGAACCAGTACATTATCAGCATGGTAGCGAATGCGTCCTTCTTTAACTGTAATTCCGAAGGCGGATTCTAATAGATAAGCATAAGCAAGGATTTGTAAGCGATCGCTCTCCCAAGCTTGGGGTTGCTTGTTCTCGTCTCGGTGAGCGCGACCGCGTTTGTGTTCGTAGGGAATTGTTTGCCCATCACGGGTGCGAAGGGCATCCAACCGACCGCGTAAACCTAATTCTTCACTTTCGAGAAACAGTTCCTCCCATTCCTCATCTTCTTGTTTTTCTAGTTCAGTGTGCAGTCTGCGTCCGGCAAAGACGGCTGCATTTTGGGTGTAAAGTTCTTCGACTTCTTCTAGGTAGAACAAGCGAGGACAGTAAGCGAGGGCGTGGAGGGCAGAGACGCGAATGGTTTCTGGTTTTGTAGAAATTTCGAGGTGTTCGAGAGTTTGCATATATGCCTGTAAGGTAATTGTGTTTTAGCGCCTTACGACATCAAAGGAAACAGTATTTTAGGGATTTAGCCCAGCTCGTTGAAAGATTGCGTTAGGAGTAATTTCTAATTGTGGTAGTAAATCATCAGTAATTACTTGATGATCTCGATAAGTAATCGGCAAGGAAGATGGGGCAAATACAGTTACAGTTCTAGCTTTTGTATCAACCACCCAAATACGAGAAACACCAGCTTTGAGATAATCAGTTGCTTTTTCGGCAATTTCGCCAAAAGTTTGACCAGGTGAGATAATTTCAATCACTAATTCCGGTGCAACAGGACAAGCTTCATCTAATAGCCAGTCAGCAGGAAGACGATGATATGAAACATAAGTCAAATCTGGTACAGGCATCCAATCTTGATTTTGCAGTTTTAATTTAACAGCCCATTCAACTACTACACGACCTTGATTGTGAAAGCATTGGTCTAGAAGAAGAAGTAAAGTTTTTTGAACCGTAGAATGAAAAAATTTTGGTGACATTTCATCGTCTTTATATTTGGGTACAGCTTCACCGTTAACAAACTCGTATGTAATATCTCCTTCGGGGAGTGCGAGAAATTCTTCTAGGGTTAGGCGTTGATTTGAAGACTGAACCATAGGTGTTATATGGTAAAAGAGGTTTACTTTTAGTTTAGGCGATCGCTCATTTGATAACGACTTATTGAAATATGTTGTGTCCATTTTTTCTAAGTTGCTTGAATTAATGTCCAAGCAGTCTTAGGAGGATGAAATAATTCAGACGGTTCAAGTATTAGATATCTTTGCCACCGAGTATCCTTTGAACCAACATGATCCACCCAATAGGGTAAAGTCAACAACCCATTTTCATCTTGCACCAGCCATTGCAACGATTGACCTTGATAGTTTTTGGGTAACAAGGTAACAGCATTAATCAAATCTCGACTTTCTCCTAAACAAAGACCGCCAAAACGATTGATAGAAGCAGGGTTAGCAAATGCCATCTGTAAGCGTTCTGGTAGAGTTGGCTGCGAATTATCTGACTCAGAATCAACCCAAGTAATAAATCTAATATCAGTCAACAGTTCTTGATAATCTGGTCTGGCGTTGCTGGAGTCATGGATATCTTTCTTTTTAAAACGACGAAATGTGCGAATAACAGTTGATTTTTGTGGTTGAGTGAGAAGGGCGATCGCTAATTTAGTTCCACAATGTTTATAGCGATTCATTTCTCCCACAATTGAGAGCAACATTCCATAAACAGTTGAAGGTGGTGGTACTAGATAAGTTTCAGCATATTCTCTAGCGCGGGATTGCCGAAAACAAGCAATGGGAACTTCTACTTGGAGGGCAATCATTTTGTCAACTCCACTACTGGTAACTCTAAATCTCTGGCAATTCTCTGCTTGAGAGTTTCGACAACAAGTTTGATTCCTGTCAAGACATTAACACCCAACTGTGCTAATTTTTTACCATCAGAGGTGCTGGCGATCGCTCCCCCCACCCATAATTCTTGAGGATTAATATCTTGTGCTTCCACTCGACGAATTAATTCATCAGCCGTGATTTGCCCCTCATCATCTTCTTCAAAGCTGTAAAGAATTCTCGGTGCAAAGTCGTGTGTCCAGCGTAATATCAGACTATCTGGGGAAAAGTCATACAAAAAACGCGAGTGATTTCCAGCAACTTCTCCCAAAGAAGCTAAACCATCTAAAACTGGAATAATGCGAGATTTATCTTTTAGGCGATCGGGTGTCAGAGCAAAACCATATTGATAACGAGTTGCATGAACCTCTGTACCGTAAAGAGTATCCCTTTTCGCATTACCATTTTTATCTAATTTTTGCCCACTTTTGGAATTAAATGTCAAATCTCCGACATAAGGAGTTGTTGAAACTGCACGAGTGACTTCTAAAACGCCTCGTCTTACAGTTGTTGTACCTTTGGGTGCTTTTTTACCTTTTTGCTTTGGTTCATCAGACGCTTCCAATTTAGCACCCTCTGCCTTCATGAAACCAAGAACATCATCATCAATGAAAGCTATATCATCAAAATTAGCATTTTGCCAAGTATTGTCATTTATGTTATCATCCCAACGACGATTTACTTCATAATCATTGCCAACAGTTTGCCAATAATAACGCAGCGCCCAACGAATTGCTTCCGATGAAACTGTTGTGTGAACTTCACCCTTCCAAAGCAGTTTTTGTAAGGTTGTAATATTGCCTTCATTTTCTCCGCGATTATTAGCAGCAGTGCCATATCCAGTTAGGATATTACCAAACAAGTGAAAAGTCATGTTGAGTTTCCCAAATAATTGATGAATTAACTGTGCTTAATACCTAACCTTATATCTTGCACCAGTCCCAAAAACCGCCATAGGTTAGAAACCTATGGCTAATAGCGAAAGTCCTCTTAAGAGGACTAAACCCTATTAAGAGCATAGATTTTAGTCCACTTAAGTGGACTTGGGCTATTAGCGAGAGAATTTATTCTCTGGCGGTAGGTTAGGCAGGTGAAATATCTGAGTAACGGCATCTAAAGTGAAAAATTTACTACTAAATATTAATCAATTTCAGGAATTAAGAAATCATCTTCATCAATTCCATTTTCTCCATCCTTATCTGAGTCAGTTACCCCCTTACCCTTATAGCTAGCCAAGGCAAGTAAAGCTAAATCTCTAGCTTTTTTCCATTCTTTCTCATCCATAACCAATTCCATCAAATCTTCCCAATGATTTTGCAGAGTCGGAATTCGACCGGCTTTTGACCAAAAATGTGTAATAAATTCCCTAAAACTCTCAGCATTTTTACAACGAGATAAACCTGTCCTGATGCGAATGTTTTCACGGTCAAAGTTTGAAAATTCTCGTCGTTTGTCGGCTTGATCAGAAATTTTACCATAAGTAAACTTAATTGCTTGATGACAAGCTTGGATAAACAATTTCTCTCGCTCATTCGACTCAATTCTTTGAATCACTTGATATAATCCTCCTCTTTCATAAGCTAGTTTTTGGAATAACTCATTGCTATTCACATTTTCCGAAATGCCATCATACCAAGACTTTGACTTAGCAAGATTCTCGGCAATAAGTTCTCTGGCAAAATTACTAGAAACAAAACCACCATTTTTACCTTCAATTGTTCTATCTCCTAGAAAATCATCACAAACTCGATAATTATGACAAACTTCAGCATTGGCTTCGACTACATATAAATCAGTGCGAGTTTTTTGCTGGGTAGACCATGCTACCGTTCCCAAAGTTAACACTTGGCAACGTGGTACTTTAAAAGTGTTGGCAATTTCTGTAGTACTCTTATCAGTTAAAAATCGCAATCCAGCATCACCCAATCCTGAAGCGTGGAAATCTTTATAACTAGCGTTTCTTAAATGTTGATTTTGTCGATACTTGGCGTATTCTTTTAAATTAGTAACTTCTGGTATGACTAGTGCATATTGAGCGCGTTTATCCCGCAACTTGGATCTGAGTATGTAGTAATAACAAGCTATAGGTGCAAACAATAAAATTAATGCTTGTTCTGCGGGTTCCTCAAAACTGGTGTCAGAACTGAAAGCAACATGACGCACTACAGCACCAGGATTAAGCCACCCTGCTATACTAATTGGTTTTTTCAACAAAAAGACACCTTTATTGTCACAAAGATTACTAGCAAAATCTTGATAAGCATAACTTTGTAGCGCTTTGTAGGTGACAACAATTTCTGGTTTATTTTCTTCCAATGGCAAAGATATAGTTTGAGTCCCAGCCGATTTATGTGTACTATTGTGTTGTAAAAAAGTGCCTAAAATCCCTTGATGAACGATCGCCTGAGAATCCTGACGCATGGTTTTTGAATCTAATCCTCTCAGAGAAATCATGCCGTTGTCAATTTGAAAAGACTCTTTCAGTAACCATTCCAGGACTTTGCAATCGTTATTTTCCCAATTCAACGTTACTTGTCTATCGGTAAGCTGCCAATCTAACCCGAACGGCGGCGTAACTTTTTCTGTTTTTAGTTGGTTCAATGTCATCCACAACCCAGCTAATCCAGCACGATGCAGCAATGTTAAACTAGGATTGCTCAAATCAAACTCTATTTGCATGGTTCAGCCCCCGTCTCTTCGCTGTAATAGATATCCTCAGATGGAGCTACAAGATAAAATCTGATCCGTTTCCACTGTGATAATTTCTCACGATTATTAGGAATATGAATTGGTACTGACCATCTTTGAGCTTCTTTCATAAATAATTTATCTTTTCTGTTGTTAGCAGCCTCATCAATATCTGCTAAATCTTGTTGAAGCAAAACGGTAATAGTGGAACCACCTTCTCGCAGAAAATCAGGATAACTACACCAATTACGTTCTAACCAGCTTGATTTGACGATTTCTGGTATTTTGTAACCTAGTTGTGCAGCTACTTCAGATAAATCACGTTGAGAAATGGCAATTTTTCCAAAAAGCTGTTCAAGTAGCTGCTTTCCGGTTAAAAGTTCCGTATCCTTGTCGTAAGGATTTTGATTCTTCCAAGGGTAAATAATCGCTAGGCGGGTTCCTTCTTCTGTTTTAGTCATCCGACGGTTAAGCCGTCCCAATCGCTGAATCAAAGCCGCAGCCGGAGCCATTGCTGAAACTAATAAGTCAGCGCTAAGATCGAGCGACATTTCACAAACTTGAGTAGTGATAGCTAAAACTGGGCTATCTGACCGAAAAGCATTGATTACGGCTTCGTGTTTTTTGAGGCGATCGCAATAACGGAAACGACTATGGTAAATTAGTGGTGCGATTGTTCTATCTGATAAATGCTCACTAAGCTTGGTTTGAGCTAAACGATACAAATCGATGCAAGTTTGTACAGAGTTTGTTACCCACAAAACCTTCTGTCGGTTTTTTAGAGCTTCGATTACAGATAGCCACACTTGGGATAATTCTTCAGGTTCGTCTACTTCTTTAATTACTTGAAATTGATATCGCTCTAATCTTTCTAACTCTTTTGGCCCCTCAATGGGTTGCTCAATACTTTCACCCAGTTCTGCCATTAACTGATAAATAGCCTCAAGTTGTTGTGGAGTAAAGCTAGCACTCATCAGTAGAATGGGCGCACCGCGAAATGTTCTCAGAAATTGTAATAATGCGCCAAAGAGTCGTTGATCGTAGGCATGAACTTCATCAAATACAAAAGCAGACTGAGCGATTGCTGGCCAAGAATACAAAGGTTTACGATTGTTTTGAATCAAGCCCAGTACAGAATCAACTGTGCAAACAATTAGTTTCTTTCGCCATGCCTGAAAAGCTGTTAACCTAGCATCTATACTCTCAGAATCATCTGAATCACCAGAGAACAATAATTCCCGATCCAAATCTGCGCGGGAGTGCATCAAAGTTGCTTCTATTTCTGTGCCATCAGCATAGTCGATATAGCCTTGAGAAGCTGTTCCTGTAGTTGGATAACAAAAAAACAGCTTACGATTTACTGCCCAATTTTCTGCCCAACCATAAGCACCAACAGTTTTCCCAGTTCCACAACCAGCTTTTACTAACGTAACTCTAGTATTAGTTTTAGCAATGTCCTCCTGAAACTGTCTTAGTGGCTTTCCTTGAAGACGCTGATTAACTAGTTGTTGAATTTCAGACTTTGATAGATTTAAGGATAGTACTTTCTGCATCCATCCTTTGAAATCCTCCTCAACTAAAGGTAATGCCGAACCTGCTAAGTCAGCCGCGATTACTGTTGCTTTTACTGCTGCAATAAACTTTTGTTGCTCCCAATTTGGCTCAAACTGAATAAATTCATCACGCAGAGATATCAAAGCTTGTTGTAGTTCATACTTAGACCAAATTTCTGGGGGTGGTTCAGGGAGATTATCTGGTAAACCGAGAGATTTTCTACCCATATCTAGCACGACTTGAAAATCGTGATGCTGAGTATAGATTCTTAATTCAGCACCCCTATTAGAGGGAATTTCGGCTATGATTCCTGCGGGTTGATTGTTTTTATCTAATCCTATTTTCAGATGATGTCCCATTGCTGCCCAGACTGCGATCGTCAAGTCTGCATTTGGACACTGTTCTAACCATTTCCTAAAGCTGGTAACTTGAAGTGCTAAAATGCCACTGATTACTTCATGCCGAAGCATCTGCTTTTCACCGTGCGACTTCCATTCTTTTCGTAACTTTGGTTTGTAAGGAAGAAGTTTTTCATCTTGAGAATTGAGGTAAACCATTTCTTGAAAGTGCTGGTTGGCTTTCCCCCAATCGTGTAGATAAGCACCCAACCTGACTGTGTTAACAAAATAGTTTACATCAACACTCTCTAACCCTAGTTGTTTGAGAATTACCAGCCCTAAATTATCTCCTAAAATATCTGCTGCTTGCATTACACAGCTAATGTGACCCGTATATTTTGCACATCCGCGTACCTTGTTTTCTTCAGCATTATATTTAGGTAGAGATTTTGCCAATAGTGTATTAAACACTTCTCGCTCCATCGTAAGGTATAAAGATTCCACAGCCCATGTGACGTTTTCCACCCAATCCCCACTGCTGCAAAATCAGGGAATCTTCTTCACTCAAACCTGAAACTTCAACGCTGAAACCGACTATAGTGTAACGCTGAATTTTGATGGTCTTACGACTGGGGTTGCTATTCCTATCGACTGGGATAGAGACTTTTCCCGAAATACCTAATTTATTAAGTTGGCGTTGTGTAGAGGATAAAAATGACTGTGGTTCTACATATCCTTTGATTGTGACAATTCTTGCTTTTAGCCTACTTGATGGTTGAATTATGGAAATTTTCGGAATACCAATTTGAATCTGATGACTACCAATAGAAAATTGCTTACCTGCTAGTTGATAAACAAGAGGGATTTTAGAGACTGGCAGACGAATTTTTAAATGAGATTGTTCAGTTAGAAGAATTTTGCCTTGTCCATCGCCAAAACCAGGTACTGTCAGGATACTGAGCATATTTTGCTGACGTATTTCTGGAATCAGATGAACAAATGCAGCATAGATTGCATAGCCATGATCAGCAGGAAGATATTTACCTTGAACAGGAAAATTTAACTCCACACAAGGTTCTACACTTCTTGCATCTTGAGACGCAACAAAATCAACAGAGGCTATCACTTCAGTAACCCTCCTAATAACTAATTTTTTCAATATTCCAAACGATCAAAACCTTACGGCATCGGAGGAGGCTAACAGACTCAAGATAAAACTTAGACTTCAACTGCTTAGTCAAATCTTATTTATCAGAAGTCTTAGAGACTCTTCCTTAAAAACTCGAAACATCTGATAAAACTAAGTTATCCGATAATTCTAAAATAGTCAATAATGCTTTGTTAAATATTTAACGCCCTTGGGCATCCGAGGTAATGAGCAGACAAGGTAGTAGTAAACCTAGCCGCCCTGTATAACTGGGCAGTTCGCTACCTTGAAAACACGAAAGTGCTCAACGCCTTCAATTAGTGGAAATGTCGGCATCTAAGATCAAAGTCAAGATAGCACATATTTAAACGGCTACCAACTCCCGCAAGCATTCCCATTGCTCAGGGATCAACATCTCAAACGGTCGGTCTAGCAATTGTTCACAGTTAACCGCTTCTGTATCAGGCACGGTGTCCGCCACCGATAGCCACCAGACGGCATCTAATGCCTAGTCACAGGGGATGCGCTGTTGGGTAGAGTCAGTTGCGCGTGTGAACCACCAGTTAGCGTCAGTCTACCCAACTTCGCTCAATTTTATGTCATTGTGGTAAATTCCATCGTTGAGGATGTCGAAGCTGAATTTTTCGCATTTAGCGATCGCTATCTAAAAACAGAAATCTCATCTATCAACTGTAATGACGATCAAAGAATTGCTATTACAAGAAATTGACAATACTTCAAACGAACTCCTAGAGGAGCTACTTAGGTTTTTAAAATCACTCAAAGCAGCCCCACAACAGCCCCTAGCCACATACAGGGAACTTTTAGAACGCATTGATTACCTAGAAACAATAGTAGGTGTTCGTAAAGGACTAGATGAGTTTGAGCAGGGTGAAGGAATTCCTGCTGAACAAGCCTTGACAACACTACAATACAAACTTGGCATTCCGCCTCGCCCATGAGTTACCAAGTTCTCATTCAACCTACCGCCTTTCAAGAAATCGAAACATCTTATCGTTGGATGTGCGACAATCTAAGTACTGAAATAGCCAACAACTGGTATTACGAACTTCAAGACTCTATCGCTTCGCTTCAAAAATTTCCTAATCGCTGTAGCATAGCACCAGAAGCAGCAGTGATTGGTCGTGAAATTCGGCAACTCTGGGTTGGAAAACGAAGAAAATATCGAGTTTTGTTTGTCGTTGAAGAAGATGTTGTAGCAATTGTTCATGTTCGCCACAGTCGCCAATCTTATCTAGATGAAGAATCTGAATAACACTCTTCCATCACTCTAGGGTGAAACCTTGGCTGAGAGTAAAAAGCGCAACTCTAATAATCCATTAATCTGGTTAAACACTACTTCCGACAGTCATAGCCATACAAAACTTTCTGAGTGCCACTTGACGAGAATCGAATACACCAGCTTTGTGTCTTGACTTGCCATTCGCGGGATGCTGTGGCGATTGCGAATGCAGCTATTGTTCCTATAGCTATTGCTAGCAGAACCCGCCGCCAACGAAATTGAGTTTTTATCAACACCCGACAACCTCAAAACCTTTAACTAGGGTTCCCGCAGAGATCGATGCTTTAACTTTTGTGTGCTAGTGAAAACACAGCTGCGATCGCTAGTTCCACAACCCTTGCTGAATTATCATTCCCTCGTCAAATCCCTAGTTTTCGATTCCAGATTGGATTTTTCGCTGGGATGACCCTAATTTTCCCTTGCACCAGTTCAAGCACATTTATAAAGATTATGTAAAGGTAAAGTGTAATTAAACACAGAACTCCTCTAAAAAAGTGATAAATTTTACTTATATTTTTGTGAAATGTGTTTCTTTATCAGAAAAGTATTTTTCACGAAAAAATAAAATTGCTTCTTTGCAAGAAAAACTTAATTTTAAAATCTAACTTTACAAGAATTTTGCTTTGGACTGAAAAAACTTGCAAACATTAGTATGCTATGTAATTAAAAATACTAATTCATCTTTATAAATTAAGTAGGTAGGAAAAAACAGAAGTATATAACAAAACTATTGTTACTCAAAAGGTGTGATTACAAAGATGCTCTTTGCTTGACAATATGCGAGCCTGCCCAATTTTTACTCTCGGTTGCCTTCTGAATGCTGCTTCGTATGTATTGTTTTTTCTTACCGCTTTACTCAGTATAGTTGCAATGTATTAGAAATTACACTTCTTTACATATTCAAGTTTTAATAAAGAAGTTTATTTTGCTTTTTACTCGTGATAACTAATTAATTGAGGCTTAAGTTTTTAACAAACAGCTAATAACGACGGATTTTAAGCTAAGAGCTTGCTATTCCATAGTCAGATA
The DNA here is from genome assembly GCF_059505385.1 of Desmonostoc vinosum. Lineage (NCBI taxonomy): Bacteria > Bacillati > Cyanobacteriota > Cyanophyceae > Nostocales > Nostocaceae > Desmonostoc > Desmonostoc vinosum. The sequence continues at coordinate 1,402 of NZ_JCACKM010000119.1, read as the reverse complement.
TTTGTAAATATCTAATAATCAAGGAGGCGTTTAATGAAAATGTCATCTTCATTTTTTAATTTTGGAAAAGCTTGTATTTTGGGATTACCATTTTTTCTGGTAAGTTTTCGGACACAAGCAGCTGTATTAGGTGATCCTGTAGGTTCAGGACAAGCTTTTGATATAGGAGTAAAAACTGATACATTAAATACTGCAAGCAGAAATAATGGTAGAGGATTCGGAAACTTTTTTAGTGAAAATTTTTATATCTTAGGCGCTAAAAAAGGTGATCTAGCTAATGATGATAAAAACACAGGAGATAGTGATATTGGTAACTCTGCAACAAATAAATATATATTTGGGTTGACTTTTAACGCAGAGGATTTAAAGAAACCAAAACAAATAGTTTCTTTTAATTTAGCTTTTAATGGAATTGGAATTGCCGTAGCACCATCTGATACTTTTGAAGTAACAATAGCTGGAAAAAGCTTGTTAAAGCGAACTGCTAAAACACCGATAACTGGCCCCAGTAACAGCTTTGCTGTTTTCCAAGCATTTAATTTACCTGTTGATAGTACTAATTTTCGAGCAGGTGTTAATTACGATTTGTCATTTATTTTAACTGAGTACGATACTCCTCTATCAGGTGGAGCAGGGCCACGGGGAGCCACAGTCAACACAGCAGTTGGATTTAATAAAGTAAAAGTAGATGCTGTTCCCGAACCCTTAACTGTCTTTAGCTCAGGCTTAGCTTTAGGAATGGGAGCTTTCATTAAAAGTAAGTATGCAAGAAAGCATCAAAAAGTTGCAAAGATAGGTTAAGTATTTGAACAGTAAATAGATACTTTTGAACTAAAAAACAATAGCCAAAATATCCTTTAATATTGCTGAGGTTTAGCTATAGCCAATAGAAATACGGCTAAAACTAAAAATCTAAAAACTCAAATATTTTCAACAGAGTACTTGATTGTTGAGCAAGCTAGTAAAAATCTACTCATAGTTAATGAAACTCAAGTAAGAGGTGCGATCATGAAATCTAACACAAGACAAGTTACTAAATCAACAATTGTTTTAAAAAATTTGGAGATAGATATCGAGCCATATGAGGAACTTAACGATAAGCAGATCAAAGGCATTTCCGGTGGTGATTGGAAAACACTTCTAGCTTTTATCGATGAAAGAATCAAACGGGAGAAAGCACTCGCCGCAGCTGCTACAGTGGGTTTAATCAGTCCAATTGATCCAATTGCCACTACCATAAATGTTACTGTGGGGCAAACGCCGGGTTTAACTAATAGATGAGGTAGAAGGATAGTCAATGTAACGGATATCAGTTGAGTCGAGAAGAGCAATATTAGTCATTTGCGCTAAGAGGATGTTTGAAAAGTTTTGAAGGGTAAAATTTTAGGCTAATCGCCTTACC
>NZ_JCACKM010000118.1:0-21432 GCF_059505385.1 Desmonostoc vinosum | reverse complement strand
TGGGGACTGGGGACTGGGGACTGGGGACTGGGGACTGGGGACTGGGGACTGGGAAGATGTGGTTCGACTCCGCTCACCAACCGGGAGATGAGGGAGTGAGGGAAAAAATTTCTCCGCGTCCCCGCGTCCCCGCGTCCTCTTGCCAATTCCCCATACTTCGACTCCGCTCAGTACAAGTTCCCAATTTCCATATTTAAGATTTATAAAGATAAAGTAAAGTCTAAAATCACACAATGTTATTAAAACGCTCACTTCCTAAAGTTCGCTGGAAGTCCTGGGTTAAACCCTGGCAGCAGGTAGATTGGTTGCTATTTTGTTTACCTATTGGTATTAGCATATTTGGCGGCGTCATGATTCTCAGTACGGAACTGAAGCAGCCTGTGACAGATTGGTGGTGGCACTGGCTAGTGGCTGGTATTGGTGTTTTGATTGCCCTGTTTTTAGCTCGCATCCGTTATGAACACCTGATGCAGTGGCACTGGGTAACATACGCCCTAACTAACGCTAGCCTGATTGCTGTGATGATTGCTGGTACCAGCGCTAAAGGGGCACAGCGATGGATTAATATTGCTGGCTTTAACGTCCAACCCTCGGAGTTTGCCAAAGTAGGAATGATTATCACTTTAGCAGCTTTGTTGCACAAGCGCACAGCTTCTAAGCTCGAAAGTGTTTTCCGTGTGCTAGCAATCACAGCCATACCTTGGGGGCTAGTATTTTTACAGCCAGATTTAGCAACATCACTTGTATTTGGTGCGATCGTTTTAGGGATGCTCTACTGGGCAAATGCTAACCCAGGCTGGTTAATTTTGATGATTTCTCCTGTGGTTGCTGCCGTTTTGTTTAGTATTTCTTGGCCTTTAGCAAAGCCAATCGTTTTATTCCAAGAACTTTCTTTTGGGCCTTTGGGGCTAGTTTGGGTAGTCGCCATGGGTATTCTCGGTTGGCTGACTCTCCCTTGGCGTCGGTTTGCCCTCAATGGTATAGTTGCATCGGCGATGAATATGCTTGGCGGTGAATTAGGCGTCTTTGCTTGGAATCATGTGTTGAAAGAATACCAGAAAGACCGCCTGAGTGTATTTATCAACCCCGATCACGATCCTCTTGGTGCTGGATATCACTTAATTCAATCGCGTATTGCTATTGGTGCAGGTGAAATTTGGGGATGGGGTTTATTTAAGGGCCCAATGACGCAACTCAATTTCGTGCCAGAACAGCACACAGACTTCATTTTCTCGGCAGTAGGCGAAGAATTTGGTTTTGTGGGTTGTTTAGTAGTGTTATCTATCTTCTGCTTAATTTGCCTGCGCCTATTGCATGTAGCCCAAACCGCTAAAGACAACTTTGGTTCGCTGTTGGCGATTGGTGTTTTGTCGATGATTGTGTTTCAGTTGATTGTCAACGTAGGTATGACTGTTGGCTTAGCCCCAGTAGCAGGGATTCCCTTACCCTGGATGAGTTATGGACGTTCTGCCATGCTGACTAACTTCATTTCTCTAGGAATCGTAGAATCGGTAGCAAATTTTCGACAACGGCAGAAGTATTATTAATTCGTCCTTGGTCATTTGTCATTTGTTAAGAACTGAGGACAAAGGACTAATGACTAATGACCATTAAGAAGCATTAAGCTATTAATCAGGAAACAAGCGAGGCTAAAAATTATGATCCTGCCTGGAGCAACTGTTCGCGTCAAAAATCCCGCTGATACTTACTATCGTTATGAAGGACTTGTGCAGCGGGTGAGTGATGGTAAAGTAGCTGTATTATTTGAAGGTGGTAATTGGGATAAATTAGTTACTTTCCGTCTCAGCGAATTAGAACTTGTAGAGACCACAGCTGGACGCAAGAAAGCAAAATAGATTAGTCCTTAGTCATTAGTCCTTAGCAAATGACAGAGGACTAATGACAAATGACTGATGACTATTAATTATTATGCGCCTTCCCCTACCACAATTTGCTACTGACGATCGCCACCCTAATCATATTGCAGAGGTGATCGAGACTACTACTACTGAATTTCTAGCTCAGTGTCTAGAACCAGAAGATTTGAGCTTTCCCTCTATGCCACCATTTGGTAGTTGGGTCTGTTCTCTGGATGAAGAATCGGGCAATCAAATTTACGCAGTAGTATATTACGCTACAACTATGCCCATAGATTCTGTACATAGAGCCAGAGCATTGGGGTTGTCCTTGCAAGACTTACGCGAGGAACAACCCCAAATATTTGCTATGCTGAGAACTGAATTTCGAGCGGCGATCGTGGGATTTAAGCAATCGTCTGTAATTTCAGGTGCAAATCCAAGGGTGTATCAGTATTTACCACCTCGCCCACCGCAAATTCATCAAGCCGTTTATCAATGTGAAGCCCAAGCAATCATCAAATTCACTGATGAACTGGATTTTCTGCGGACACTGCTTTGTGTCAACGGTGCGCCAGTCGAATCTTTAGCAGCGGCTGCCATTCGAGAAGTTTACCAGTTACGCAAAGCTGACCGAGAATGGCTAATTAAAGCTGGACGTACCCTGAGTGTATTGCTTAAAGACGATTACGATCGCTTGCGGTTTATTTTGAGTCAAATCCACCCATAGATAGTTAATTACAAGACGATTGCTTAGGTATTGTAATCTTGGATTTTTGTCTTTTTAGTCAGGTCGCTACTACAGTTGTATCGAGCGGGTGATTACAGCAGGGAACGCTTAACAGGATTGAAAGTCTTTTTGTACGACTTTGTTCTTAAAATTTGTACCTCATTTACCTGCTATCTGCTGTATATCAAGAATAATCACTGCTTTCCCATCACCTCTTCAAGTCCTACCTGATGGCACTCATGCTACAAGTTCTTGCTTTGGAACCAACTTCCCAAATCCTCAGCAAGGAACCGATTGTTCCTTATGCTATTTTGCTGGTGGTTATCTTAGTTGTACCCATATTATTTGAGCGTCTAAGATTACCAGGATTAGTGGGATTGGTTTTCTCTGGGCTAGTACTTGGCCCCTCCGGCTGGAGTTTATTTCAGCCTGAAGAATCAATGATTAAATTGCTATCAAATATCAGCCTAATCTATTTGATGTTTGTAGCAGGGCTAGAACTTGATCTTGAACACTTCCGTCGCCGGAGGGGTCGTTCCTTTGGGTTTAGTACCTTTACCTTTGGTGTCTCCCTAGTTATGGGGGCTTTAATTGGACAGATTTTAGGCTTGAGTTGGAATACTTCTATATTAATTGGCTCTTTATTTAGTTCCTATACGCTTTTGGCATATCCTATTATTCATCGCTTAGGAGTAGTCAACAACGAAGCAGTCACCGTCACAATTGGCGCTACGATTTTTACAGATATTGGCGTAGTCATTATACTGGCTATTTGTGTGGCGATCGCTCATGCTGGAACATTCAGCTTAGCTCAGTTACTAACCTTATCGGGTTGGTTAACTGTCTACTCTGTTGCCGTTTTGGCAGGTCTTGATTGGGTAGGCAAAGAGTTTTTTCGGCGTTCAGGAGACGACGAAGGTAACAAGTTTCTATTTGTATTGCTGGCTGTATTTCTTGCTGCTGTAGGCGCTCAATTGATTGGTATAGAAACAATTGTGGGTGCTTTTTTGGCAGGTCTGGCAGTGAATGAGGCAGTTGGCGAAGGGCCAGTCAAAGAAAAGGTGATGTTTATTGGCAGTGTGCTGTTCATTCCCATTTTCTTTGTAAATTTAGGTTTGACGATCAATCTATCTGCCTGGGTCAATAGTTTGGGTACGCTCAAAATCACCTTGTTGATTGTACTTGGTTTAATTACCAGTAAATTCATCGCAGCTTTTTTGGCAAAATTGGCTTACCGCTATAACTGGCAGGAAATACTAACGATGTGGTCACTGTCAGTCCCTCAAGTGGGTACAACATTAGCAGCAACGTTAGTAGGGTATCAAGCTGGGTTACTGCCTTTAGAAATATTAAACAGTATTGTTGTTTTAATGCTCGTAACTTCAACCTTGGGGCCGTTGATTACAAGTCAAGTTGCTGTTGGTTTAACTGCCTCAACAACCGAGGAATCAGCACTAACAATTTTACCTGAGCAGAAAGTAGAGAAAACAAATACTGCTTTTACTATAGTTGTACCCATTTACAATCCTCAGACCCAGCAGTATTTGATTGAAATGGCAGCACTACTAGCACGGCAAGCAAATGGCAGAATTATACCACTAGCGATCGCTACATCTGTTGCTCACATGGATGCACCCCAATTAGAAGCTTCTATGCAACGAAGCGAACAATTATTAGCCAAGGCTACTGTTCAAAGCCGTGTCATGGGCGTGAGTGCCGAACCATTGCTGCGAATCGATGATGCTTTTGCTCAAGGCATTAGCAGATCTGCTCGCGAACAAAAAGCGAATTTAATTATCATGGGTTGGGGTAAACGTACTGGTTTGCGAGCGCGTTTATTTGGCAACGTTATTGATAACGTTCTTTGGGCATCCCATTGTCCAGTCGCAGTCACAAGGATAGTAGAATCCCCCAAAAAAATTCAGCGAATCTTAGTACCATTAGAAAATTTAATCGCCCCGGCACTACAACCTGTGTATTTTGCCCAAATGCTAGCAGAGGTAAATCAAGCCCAAGTGACTGTATTAAATGTATGCGATCGCCGCACCAGTGCCAGTAAAATTGCTTGGAGGCGATCGCATTTATCTTTGTTGGTGTCTAAATTAGCCGCGTCAAATGCCCCGGAAATTCAAATCATCGCTCATGAAAACGTTGCTCAAGCGATTTTACAAGCAGCGCGATTATATGATCTCGTAGTTTTACCAGTTATCCGTAATCGTACTAGTCCTGGAGGATTAGCGGTTAGTGATGTCACAACCCAGTTGGCTAAGCAACTTACATGCTCAATTGTCATGCTAGGAGAACCACAACGCACTCAAACAACAGCCATAGTCTCACCACAACACAATGACTACTCTCTACCTAACAGGTAGGTGTAGCTTTTTGAGATTTCGCGTCTTTGCGTGTTTCTGGCGATTTGAACTGCAACTTAAATCTCCAACAGATTATCTTCCCCCACTCCCCATTTTCAAGCTCCTATATTTAGTACATGAAGTTTTTTCTTGGTTTTAATACTCCTTTTATTAGCTTTAAAACAATTTATTTTGTTGAAGATTTGATGAATTCTAAGTAAAAAACTGACATTTTTTAGACGATGTTTGTTATTTTGCTAGTTAAATTGATTAGCAAGCAAATACAAACATAACGAAATTGCATTTGTAGGAAAATTGGCAACCCCAAAAATACTTACTTATATTGACCTTTTTCGTTCTGTGTTTTTGTACCCAATTTGGGTAATCTAACAATAAGCTCAATATCTACTGAAAATATCTGTAAATAACTGGGAAACTATGAGAATTTTGGTGACGGGCGGTGCTGGGTTTATTGGTTCCCATCTCATCGACCGACTAATAGCCGATAGGCATGAAGTAATATGCTTAGATAATTTTTACACAGGACATAAACGTAATATCCTCAAATGGCTGAATCATCCATACTTTGAACTGATCCGCCACGACATCACCGAACCAATTCGGTTAGAAGTAGATCAAATTTATCATTTGGCTTGTCCTGCTTCTCCAGTACATTACCAATACAACCCAGTAAAAACCGTTAAAACTAACGTGATGGGAACGTTGAACATGTTGGGTTTAGCTAAGCGTGTGAAAGCTAGATTTTTGTTAGCTTCCACAAGCGAAGTGTACGGAGACCCAGAAATTCATCCCCAAACTGAAGAATATAGAGGTAACGTCAATCCCATAGGACTGCGTTCTTGTTACGACGAAGGAAAACGAATTGCTGAAACTTTAGCATTTGACTATTACAGACAAAATAAAGTTGAGATTCGAGTTGCCAGGATATTTAATACTTACGGCCCTCGGATGTTTGAAAACGATGGTCGTGTAGTTAGCAACTTTGTAGTTCAAGCGTTACAAGGTATTCCTTTAACTGTATACGGTGAAGGTACACAAACCCGTAGTTTTTGCTACGTATCTGACCTAGTAGAAGGACTGATGCGGTTGATGAATGGCGATTACATCGGGCCAGTAAATTTGGGTAATCCTGATGAGTATACAATATTAGAATTGGCAAAGGCAGTACAAAATCTAGTCAACCCAGATGCAGAAATTCAGTTTGAGCCGCTGCCTTCTGACGATCCACGTCGTCGCCGTCCCGATATTACAAAGGCTAAAACCTTGTTAAATTGGGAACCTACCATTCCTCTGCAAGAGGGGTTAAAACTGACAATAGAAGATTTCCGCGATCGCATCAAAAGCGACGTTCAGCTATCAAGCTATTAAGTAGTGCTTCCCACTGCTATGAACTTTCGTGCAGGCTAATTTGACCTATAAGCCTGTGATTAAGTAGCGGTATTTTCCGCTTGTTTGTAAGTTGCGTGCTAACAACTTTTTTTAGAAGACTAACCCCAATAAGAGCGAGGAGTAAAAGAAAATGCGTGTTTGCGTAATTGGTACTGGTTACGTTGGTTTAGTTACAGGTGCTTGCTTAGCTCATATCGGTCATGATGTGATTTGTGTAGACAATAACGAAGAGAAAGTCAAGCTCATGAAATCTGGACAGTCCCCTATTTTTGAGCCGGGACTCTCAGAAATCATGCAGACTGCTATTCAAACTCAAAAGATCCACTTCACCACAGATCTTGCCGCAGGAGTAGCTCATGGCGAAATTCTGTTTATTGCTGTAGGAACTCCACCTCTACCCACCGGTGAAAGCGACACCCGTTATGTAGAAGCTGTCGCCCGTGGCATTGGGGCAAATCTCAACGGTGGCTACAAGGTAATTGTGAATAAGTCTACAGTCCCCATTGGCTCTGGTGACTGGGTGCGGATGATTGTCTTAGATGGGATTGCAGAACGTCAGAAAACACTCGTACCCGCAGGTGGAGTGGCTAGTGAAGATAAATTACCTGAGATGGCGGCTCATTTCGATGTAGTTAGCAATCCTGAGTTTTTGCGTGAAGGTTCAGCGGTTTATGATACCTTTAATCCCGATCGCATTGTATTAGGCGGCAATAGTCAAAAAGCGATCGCCTTAATGCAAGAACTGTATGCCCCAATTGTCGAACGCAAGTATGCCGCTGACCAATCTTTACCTCCTGTACCAATTCTGGCTACAGACCTCAGCTCAGCAGAAATGATTAAATACGCTGCTAATGCGTTTTTGGCGACTAAAATTAGTTTTATTAACGAAGTTGCTAACATTTGCGATCGCGTCGGTGCTGATGTTACTCAAGTAGCTAAAGGCATCGGTTTAGACTCCCGTATTGGTAATAAGTTTTTACAAGCTGGTATCGGTTGGGGTGGTTCCTGCTTCCCTAAAGATGTTGCTGCCTTAATTCACACTGCTGATGACTACGGTTACGAAGCCCAGTTACTCAAATCTGCCGTTAGCGTCAACGAACGCCAGCGTCTAATAGCATTGGAAAAATTGCAGCAAGTTCTCAAAATTCTCAAAGGTAAAACTGTGGGACTACTAGGTCTTACCTTCAAGCCAGATACAGACGACATGCGCGATGCCCCAGCACTCAACCTGATTGAACAGCTCAACCGATTAGGGGCGAAAGTGAAAGCCTACGACCCAATTGTTTCCCAAACAGGCTTGCGTCACGGTCTTTCTGGAGTATTGGTGGAAACCGATGCTGAAAGACTTGCTGATGGATGTGATGCCCTGGTTCTCGTAACCGAATGGCAACAGTTTAGTACTCTGGACTACGCCAAGATGGCGAAACTGATGAGTCATCCCGTGATCATCGATGGTCGTAACTACCTTGATCCCGAAACAATGGTCAGAGCTGGATTCCAATATTTAGGTGTAGGAAGATAAAGAATTAAGTTTTTTAATTTTTAACAATTACTTGCCGCCTAGAAATATCCGGGCGGCATTTTGTAATTGGGAATGGGGAACTCGGGCCCCCTTTCAAGGGCAGGTTTTTCATATTCAGTCTGAAAAAACCTATTTTTTCGTTCCGAAATCTTTCTCCCTGTCCCCGTGTCCCCGCGTCCCCGTGTCCCCGCGTCAACCAAAACGCGAAATCTAAAAAACCTACCCATAAGAGACTGGGGCTAGGCTGTAAACTTTGTACTCTTTTGCCCATAAGGGTTCATGCAGAAAGTGTGTTGACTATTTTTGTGGAAAAACGGCTGTTCCAGCCGTTTTTCCACAAACAAAAAAGAACACGAATAATTTTCCGCAAAATCGCCTAAAAACCAACAAAGTCAACAGCCTAGACTGGGGCCCCCGCTCCCGCAGGGATTAGGGGTAATGGGGAAATTTTCTTTGCGTCACCGCGTCTTTCCTCATCCCGCGGCCCCTACATAGGACGATCGCTAAACTCGGAGTTATAACCTTCTTCGCCGTGTTCGTTGATATCTAAACCTTGGAATTCGGCTTCTTCTTTGACTCGCAGACCAACCGTGGCATCAATAATTTTGAGAATAATCCAAGTACCAACAGCTGCGATCGCATAAGCAATTACAATAGCTGCTAGTTCTACTCCCAATTCATTAAAATTACCACGCAATACACCATTTTTACCTGCTGAGTTAACTTCGACGGTGGCAAAGAGTGCTGTTAAAATTGCGCCCACAGTACCACCAACGCCATGTACAGGATAAGTATCTAAAGCGTCGTCGATTTGCAGCTTGTGCTTGAAACTCACTGCATAGAAGCAAACAAAAGAGGTGATGAAACCAATTAAAATTGCTGATAAGGGTGTAACAAATCCAGCTGCTGGGGTGATACCTACTAAACCCGCGACAGCTCCTGTTGCTGCTCCCACTGCTGTTGGTTTACCGCGCAAAACTCCTTCCAAAATTAACCACATTAAAGCTGCCGCCGCCGCCGCTGTGTTAGTAGCAACAAAGGCTGATGTTGCTACATTTGTGACTAAATTACCAGAAATTCCACTAGCAACAGATAAGGCACTCCCAGCATTGAAGCCGAACCAGCCAAACCAGAGTAAGCCAGCACCCAACAAAATAAAGGGTACATTGTGCGGTGGGCTGAGGCGATCGGGATGGGTTTTGCGAGGGCCAAGGACGATCGCAGCAACTAAAGCAGAAACCCCAGAACTAATATGAACAACTGTACCACCAGCAAAGTCAAGGGCACCCAAGCCACCAGATAAGCCTAAGAATCCACCTTTAGCCCATACCATATGAGCTAGGGGAGTGTATATAAAGGTTGACCACAGCAGTACAAATAAGCAATAGGCGCGAAAGCTCATCCGCTCAGCGATCGCCCCAGATATTAAAGCTGGGGTGATAATGGCAAACATAGCTTGATAAATCATGTATGCTTGGTGGGGAATTGTAGCGGCATAAGAAACAACTTCTACTGGGTTCGACCCTTTAAGATAATCGGTTGTTTCTAGCCCAACACCATTCAAACCTAGCCATTGTAAGCTACCGATGAACGGCAAACCTGGTGCAAAGGCAAGACTATAGCCCCACAAGATCCATGTGACACCGACGATCGCCATCAACACAAAGCTCATCATTAATGTGTTTAGAATGTTGCGCGATCGGACAAATCCACCATAAAAGAATGCTAATCCTGGTGTCATCAACAGAACGAGTGCCGATGAAATCAGCATAAATGCTGTATCTCCAGTATCGGCAGCAGGTGGGGCAGTAGCAGGTATCTGAGCAAAAGCATTGCCCATCAGCGGTACTACCAAAATCAGTAGGGTAATAGCCCCAATTACGACAACTTTCTTCAACACTTGTTTTTGTTCCTAAGCACAAACAATTTTGTCTGACTTAAATTCATTTCAGTACTGTTTAATACTCCTTTTTGTTTTGAAAGTTACTTAACCTGGGTTTTTGGAAAAGATTAACAAAAATATAATCCTGATTATGTGAACAAAAAAACCAACCGCAGAGGACGCAAAGGGCACGGAGAAATAAGGTTGAAGAGAGTTTTTGTGTGAGTCCTAATATATGTTGAAATTGATGATCAAGACTTTTGGCTTGATAACTGCATAACCCATTGTGTTAAACCAGGAAATAACCGATGAACAGTTGATAAAATTGACGCTGAGCCAACTATTATCTCATCTTTTTGATGCTTGACTACATCCCAAATTGCTTGGGCTACATCTTCAGGTTGACTTGTGAGTTGCGTTTCTAGCAAGTTGTTCATTTGCTGGCGATATTTTTGAGCTTGTGTTTCATCTTGCCCTCGAAACTGCGCCCTTTCCATAAAGTCACTTCTCGTTGCACTGGGTTGCACTGCACACACATGGATACCTTTTGGCTTTAGTTCCAGTCGCAGAGTATCTGTAAACCCGGTGACAGCATATTTGCTAGTACAGTAAGCCGTCATGTAAGGTAGAGGTATTTTTCCTCCCATAGACCCCACATTTACAATTGTCCCAGTACCTCTTTGTAAGAAGTGGGTCAGTAGTGCTTGAGTAGTGTGAAGGTATGCCCAAAAATTGGTATCCATAATTTGTTGCCAATCTTGCAATGAGGTGTTCTCTATTGGCCCAGTCATACAGATGCCAGCATTATTTATCAGTACATCGATATTGTTGGAAAAATCTAAAGCCTTTTCTACTAGGGCTTGCACTTGTTCTACATTTCTGACATCGGTAGGAACAGCTAGTGCCTTTTGCCCAAGATTCCGTATCTCAACTGCTGTTGATTCTAAACGGTCTGGCTGTCGCGCTGCTAGGACGATATCGTAACCTTTACGAGCAAATAAAAGTGCTGTAGCTTTACCAATTCCTTGGGAAGCACCTGTGATAATTACTGTAGTAACCATAGAATTACTGGTGTTAACGCTGTATTATTTTTAAATATTTTTGCAAGATTTTCTCTGAGACGGCAGCAATGACTATTCGCCATGCCCTTGAAACTGATTTGCCCATGATTGTGGCAATTTATAACGCTGCAATTCCTAGCCGCATGGCAACAGCTGATTTAGAACCAGTGTCTGTAGAAAGTCGCCTCGCTTGGTTTGGTGGGCGATCGCCTTCACATCGTCCCCTGTGGGTAGTCGAAGTTGAAGGAGTAGTTGCAGGATGGCTCAGTTTCCAATCATTTTACGGACGGCCAGCTTACAGTACAACTGCCGAAATTAGTATTTATATCGCCCCAGCTTTTCAGCGGTGTGGTTTAGGACGGCAACTGCTAACGCAAGCAATTACCCAAGGACATAGTTTAGGTTTCAAGACTCTGGTAGGTTTTATTTTTGCCCACAATCAACCTAGTTTAAAGCTTTTTGAAAGTTTTGGCTTTCAAACTTGGGGACATTTGCCTCAAGTTGCAGAACTTGATGGGGTTGAACGCGACTTAGTAATTATGGGACTGCGAATTAGTGAATCTGTTGTGTAATATTTGAGAATTTCTATGTTGTTAACTGCGATCGCACCCATTTTCTAAACTCTTGTAGTCTGGCATTTTCACCTTTTTCAGAGTCTGGTTGTATAAATCTTACCAGTTCTTTTATAGGAAATAAGCCAAACGCTAAACTTGTTTCTGACTGCATATAACCCGCATCAGTCAGAATATTAACTGTTAACTTACCTTGATTAAATCGCCAAACTTCAGGCATTTTTAATGCTTCATATATAGCCATTTTATCAATTGATAAATTAGTTACATCAATTTCAATAACTAAATCAGGTGGTGGATCTACTTTCAAATCAATCTTTAATTTGCCACGCATTAAGGCTTCATTTTGAATATAAAAACATTCGTCCGCTTCTTTACCAGCAGCTTTGGGTTTTGAACGCCATGTCGTAGATTTCAAACCGAGAATTTCCAACCCTAGCTCTTCAGAAAGTACAATTACTAGCCGTCCGAGAGTCCAGCTATATCTTTCATGTTCTGGTAGGGGTGTCATTAGTTCGAGAGTTCCCTGATAGTAGGTTATTCGGGGAGTGGGATGCTCCGCAAAAACTTCTAAAAGCTTTTCGTACATTTCCCAACTAATGTCGTAAAGAACAAGTCGAGAACCTTCCATTGGAGGTGTCGCTGGAGCTATAGTCTGAGCCATGATGTTATGTAAGCACTTATTTGCCTAATGGCATGTTAAGCTAAGAAATCTAGTCGCGATCGCCGCTAATACTTTTGTCTTCGCATTGTCTCACAGCTAACCTCTGACTGACTAATTCAGCCGCTAACTCGATCGCTGCTTTCATACTCGTAGCATCAGCAATTCCTTTACCTGCGATATCAAAGGCTGTTCCATGATCCGGTGAAGTCCGCACGAAGGGAAGACCAATGGAAGTATTAACCGCTCGATCAAACGCCATCAGCTTCACAGGAATCAAACCTTGGTCATGGTAAAGTGCCAAGTAAGCATCCGCTGGATTTTGAATATGAGAATTCCCGTACCAAGCTTGAGCTGGTTTCACCCACATTGTATCTGGCGGTATCGGCCCATCTAACTGTAACTGTGGTCGATTTATTCGTTCTTGTTCTAACCACGGAATCAACCAATCTTGTTCCTCGGTTCCGAGTTGTCCCATTTCGCCACTGTGGGGATTTAAACCTGCGATCGCAATTCTCGCTTTTTCTATCCCAAAATCTTTTTCTAAACACTCCACCAGCAAATCCAGTTTTTTTGTGAGTAACTGCGGTGTCAATGTCTGAGCTACTTGACATAAAGGAATATGTGTGGTGGCTAGTAATGTGCGGAGTGTCCAGCTAGTGTGGGGCGATCGCGCCACAAATAACATCCCAAAGCGCTCAACACCTGAGTTTTGGGCTAAGAGTTCTGTTTGTCCTGGATAATTGTAACCTGCGGCTTTCCAAGCAGATTTGGCGATCGGGCCTGTAACAATACCATCAAATTCACCAGCAAGTGTCCGGGCGATCGCCTGTTCCATGTAGGCGAAACTAGCCGCACCACTCGCCATATTGCCTATTCCTGTAATAATTTCATTTGCAATTTCCTGATCTAAATCCACATCAATAACTGACAACTGATCTGGATTTAGCAAAGGGACTAAATTCTCTGTTAAGTTCAGTTTTTGATAAGTTTGTGTTAGTATATCCCGGTTTCCCAATACTGTCACGTCATATTTTTGCCGGATTTCCACATCTACCAAAGCCTTCAAAATCACCTCTGGCCCAATTCCCGCCGGATCTCCCAACGTCAGCGCCAAACGCGGCCGACTTTCCTGATGCGAAAAAACTCTCATCTGACCTTGATTCACTTGATACATATTCACCGCACTATCCCCCATACTTCTCCTGTCGCAGATACTACGCGTAGTTTGCTTAAGCGCAGGTTCCCAATCCCCAATTCCCCAACACTAGGGATTAACCACCAAACTAGTTTAGAATTATTTACACGGGTCTAATCCCACAGATGCTATCACAAAGCTTCTGTAGACTTAGTTTACATAAATGAATTCGCAAAGGAGACTCACATCAATGGGTGGCGAAATTTTTAATGCAGCTCTGTTGTCTTTCAGTTTAATCTTTGTGGGCTGGGCTTTGGGCGCGTTGCTATTAAAGATTCAGGGTTCAGAAGAATAATCCCACTAAGTTATCCCCCCCTTTAAGCAGCAAAGGGTTTTCCCTTTCTGAAAAAGCAGCTTGTCCGCCAACCGGACAACGCTTTTTCTAGCCTTTAGTTGTTTAACACCATTTTCTGAGAAAGAGTGTAAACTTTTGTTTACATGTATAATTCTGTTAAGATTCTTTTCATAAAACATTTAAGATTTATAACAGCCCTCATGACATTATTAATTGTCGGTGCTACTGGCACCTTAGGAAGACAAGTGGCTCGTCGTGCTATCGATGAGGGGTATAAGGTACGCTGTCTTGTTCGGAGTAGTAAAAAAGCAGCTTTTTTGAAAGAATGGGGTGCAGAACTCGTACCAGGAGATTTGTGTTTTCCTCAAACCCTGCCAGCAGCATTGGAAGGTGTAACCGCAGTCATTGACGCAGCAACATCTCGTCCGACAGATTCACTGAGCATTAGACAAGTAGATTGGGACGGTAAAGTAGCATTAATTCAAGCTGCAAAAGCAGCAGGTGTAGAACGCTTTATTTTCTTTTCAATTCTGGATGCTGAAAAATACCCAGAAGTGCCACTGATGGAAATTAAGCGGTGTACAGAACTGTTTTTAACTGAATCGGGCTTGAACTACACCATTTTAAGGTTAGCTGGCTTCATGCAAGGGTTAATCGGTCAGTATGGGATTCCCATTTTAGAAGGACAACCAGTTTGGGTGAGTGGTGAGTCTTCTCCTGTAGCCTACATGGATACTCAAGACATTGCTAAGTTTGGTATTCGTGCTTTGAGTGTGCCAGAAACAGAAAACCAAGTTTTTCCTGTGGTAGGTACTCGTGCTTGGAGTGCAGAGGAAATTATTAATCTGTGCGAACGTTTATCCGGCAAAGACGCCAGGGTAACACGGATGCCAATCAACTTACTGCGTACCGTGCGAAGCTGTATGCGCTTCTTTCAGTGGGGGTGGAACGTAGCAGACAGACTAGCATTTACCGAAGTGTTGGCTAGTGGTAAACCATTGAATGCCTCAATGGATGAGACATATACAGTTTTTGGATTAGATAAACAGCAAACCACAACCTTAGAGAGTTACCTGCAAGAATACTTCAGCCGGATTATGAAAAAGCTGAAGGAGTTAGACTACGAAAAAAACAAAACCAAAAAGCAGTCTAAAAAAACTCCCTTAAAAAAAGTCAACAGTCAATAGTTAGTAGTCAATGAACTCTGGACTTTTGACTATTGACTAATGACTACACTGTCCAAAATGTGTAACTATTACAAAAGACAGAGCATCGCCTATACTTGGATATTTGAGTGTGCCGAAAGCAGGCATTATCTACAATGACGTTAAACCGGTAGCGGGTCGAGTCGCTATCGAGCTAAAAGACAAGCTAACCGCAGCCGGTTGGAATGTATGCATCACAACGAGTGTCGGTGGCATTCTGGGCTACTCTAACCCAGAGAGTCCAGTTTGCCACACCCCAATTGATGGCCTGATACCTCCTGGTTTTGACTCAGACATGAAATTTGCGATTGTACTGGGAGGAGATGGCACTGTGTTAGCAGCGTCACGCCAGGTAGCAGCCTGCGGTGTTCCGTTGCTGGCGGTGAATACTGGTCATATGGGATTTCTCACAGAAGCTTACCTCAACCAATTGCCTCAAGCATTAGAGCAGGTGATGGCGGGTGAGTATGAAATTGAAGAGCGAGCAATGCTGAGCGTGAAAGTGATTCGAGGAGAATCGCTATTATGGGAAGCCCTTTGCTTGAATGAAATGGTGTTGCATCGAGAACCATTGACCTCTATGTGCCATTTTGAAATTGCTGTGGGGTATCACGCACCAGTGGATATTGCCGCAGATGGTGTGATTGTCTCAACACCGACTGGTTCCACTGCTTATTCATTAAGTGCTGGCGGGCCAGTAGTGGCCCCTGGAGTACCAGTCTTGCAGCTAATACCTATTTGTCCACATTCTTTAGCTTCAAGGGCATTGGTGTTTCCAGACACTGAACCAGTTAATATTTATCCAGTCAATATTGCTCGGTTGGTAATGGTGGTGGATGGCAATGGCGGATGTTATATCTTCCAAGAGGATCGAGTACACTTAGAGCGATCGCACTACAGTGCCAAATTTATTCGCCTCCAACCACCAGAATTTTTCCGCATTTTACGAGAAAAACTAGGTTGGGGCTTGCCACATATTGCTAAACCCACTTCTGTAGAATTGCCATAGGGAAGAGTTATTTGTCATTTGTGACTATTCCCATACTTCTTTTGTCAAAGACGCTAGCGCCTGGCTTGCTTAAGCGTAGGGGTACGACTTTGCTTAGTACAAGTTGTCAATTCCCCATTCCCCATTCCTTCCAGAATCACTGGTATATGTATGGTATTTGGATTAAGTTATTAAGTTGCATTTGAGAATTAGGATGGCTGATCCCTGAACGTGCTAGAACATACTAGGCAGCATGTCAAATCAAAATTCCTCCATCACTAAAAGCTCGTAATTGCACTTTTAACTTAATTTACGGACTTTTTTCAAGTCTGTAAGTTCTAAAACCTCATATCCCAAATTGTTATGACAGTTGCTCAAAGTCCTTGCGTTTTGGTGATTGAAACTGATGAGAGTCTGGCTAGTCAGCTTTGTTTCGATTTACAAGAAGCTGGTTACGATGCGATTTTGGCTCATGATGCCACAAGCGGTTTGGAATACTGCCGCGATCGCCAACCTGCTTTAATAGTTTTAGACCGAATGCTGGCAGGAGAATCAGGACTTTCTTTGTGTAAAAATTTAAGGAGCGTTGGTACGCGATCGCCTGTACTAATTTTAATGGCACGGGATACAGTTGATGATCGTGTAGCTTGTCTAGAAGCTGGAGCTGATGATTACATCCTCAAGCCTTATCGCTCTGAAGACTTTTTAAAGCTGATTCGCCTCTACCTTAAACCTGATGTTGACACTACAGAGCAATTACGCTTTGCAGATCTAATTTTAGACATCGCAACGCGCCGGGCAATACACAACGGACGGGCTATTGATTTGACAATGAAAGAATTTGAACTATTAAAATTCTTAATGGAACATCCCCGTGAGGTATTAACTCGCGAACAAATTCTCGAAAATGTTTGGGGTTACGACTTCATGGGTGAGTCAAATGTGATTGAGGTGTATATTCGATATTTGCGTCTAAAAATTGAAGAAGAAGGTCAAAAGCGTCTAATTCAGACTGTGAGAGGCGTAGGTTACGTATTGAGGGAATCTTAAACACAGCTATTTTTGAACTTTAACACTCAAAGGCGTGGGTTTTTCAGGTTAAATTCTGTAAAATCAAAATTTAAATTACCAAATCAACACTATTATGATTCATTGGACAGGTTTGTTGTCGATGTTGCTGGGTGTTATACTCATGGGCTGTTCTTTACCATCACCAGCGGAACCTCCTATTACCATTTCTAGTTCTCCAACTTCAGCACTCGACAACTTGGGTCAAACACTACCAATTTCTGCGAAAGCTATTATTCCTGATGGCACAGTAATTCAGTTGGAAGTAACACAAACACCAGAACAGCAAGCAAAAGGATTAATGTATCGACCTGCTTTACCTAATGACCGAGGAATGCTATTTGCATTTCCTTCAGCACAACCAGTCAGGTTCTGGATGAAAAATGTACCTGTGCCTCTCGATATGGTTTTTCTCAAGGATGGAATAGTTAAATTTATTCAAGCTTCTGCACTTCCTTGTAAAAATGAGCCTTGTCCTACTTATGGGCCCGATACACCAATTGACACCGTGATCGAACTTCGGTCTGGACGAGCTGCTGAATTGAAGTTGAAGGAAGGAGATAAAGTTAAAATTGAGTCTCTTAAAACCGTAAATACACATAGGTAACTACTTGGATACTTTCTCTATTACAGTCCAGTAAAAATTATATTGTGATTTTTTTGTAAAAAATGTCACGTATTGTGGTAAAACGGTCACTAGTAAGGCTACTATTTAAAAACTCTGGTATATAGATATCAAACCTTGCTTTCTTAAAGCTGCAATAACAGTTTTCAGGTGGGGTTGTAAAAATCTTCCTTTTGACGTAAGTGTGAATAGTCGTCAATAAGGGAGTATAAACTATGGAATCTTTATTACTGGATGTGTAATTAAACCAAGCACTGAAGTAAATAGAGATGAAACCAATATGACCAGGTAAAAATACTGCTTGAGAATCTAGAAGCCATACTAAACAAACTGCACTATATATAAAGTTATCTTTTCCAGACTATCTGTGAGAAAACTCTATATAGATGCAGATCAAAAAACTGTACTGGGGTGTATATTCGATAACAGTACAGCAACAGATAATATCCAGGCTACTGCCTACTGAGAAATAGTGAACTAAATATATGACAATACACTCTACGCAAGGAGGTGAGATACAAATGTCACCAACAACTTATTCCCGACTAATTCATTTTTTACAAGAGGATTTAGCAATTTCCACAGCCTCGTTGGCGGTTGCACTCCGTCATCGAGAGCAAGATCCAGGGCCTTTACCAATGATTCTTTGGCAATATGGGTTAATTACTCTAGAACAGTTAGAGCAAATTTATGATTGGCTAGAAACGGCTTAGGTGATAAATTCAAAATTCAAAATCAATAAATGTATTGTGCGTGCTAATTTCTTGGCTAACACTGAGTACAAATTACAGTAATAGTAGCCTACGAATAGCTGATTCAGGAGAATTAAAGTATGTCACATTCACCCTACCTTGTTCCAAGGTTAATACATAGGGAAGTTGACTCTGGCGGTTTCTACTTATTTACATATAGATTAAAAGAGCGAGTTATTTTATTAACTCGCTCTTTTGATTATGATTATTCTAATTACTTACCAATGACCATTAAAAAGGAAACAGGAAATCAGAAAAACTGTTCCCTTCTTTAATAACTATTGTGCAAATACTTTAGCTGCTGCTGCTACACCAGAACCGGGAGTAAAGTCTTCGTAACCAAGTTCTAAGAGGGCAACTTCTAAAGATGCGATACAACTGAGGATATCGCGATCGCTGACAAAGCCCAAGTGACCAATGCGGAAAATTTTGTTTGAGAGATGGTCTTGACCACCAGCCAAGGCGATATCGAAACGCTTTTTCATCAACGACCGAATTTTATCGGCTTCAATTCCTTGTGGTGCTACAGCTGTTATTGCTGGACTAGCGTTACCATCAGCCGCAAACAAGGGTAAATTTAACCCCTTAATAGCAGC
Organism: Desmonostoc vinosum; assembly: GCF_059505385.1. Lineage (NCBI taxonomy): Bacteria > Bacillati > Cyanobacteriota > Cyanophyceae > Nostocales > Nostocaceae > Desmonostoc > Desmonostoc vinosum. Next base: position 2,660 of record NZ_JCACKM010000118.1, on the reverse strand, counting down.
ACGGGTAGCATTCTTGAGTCGGTCGTGGCGAGCAAATATCGATTCTAAGCCTTCTTCCTTCATGATTTGCAACGTCTTGTGCAGTGCAAAAATCATGTTGACAGGTGGAGTAAAGGGAGTAGTGTTTTTGGCTGCGGCTTTGCGATATTTACCTAAGTCTAAATAATATTTCGGTAATTTCGCGGTTTTATAGGCTTCCCAAGATTTGGGGCTAACAGAGACAAACCCTAAGCCAGGTGGGATCATGTAGCCTTTCTGAGAACCGGAGGCGACTATATCCAAGCCCCAAGCTTCTACTGGGAGATTAAATGCACCCAAACTAGTCACGGCATCAACAATAATTAACGCCTCACCGTGTTCTTTGACATGACGATTAATGGTCTCCAGGTCATTAAGAACACCCGTTGAGGTTTCGCTGTGGGTGATAACGACAGCTTTGATTTGCTTTTCGCTATCTGCTTGGAGTTTTTCTGCAAACAACTCTGGGTCTAAGGGTTTTCCCCATTCGACGGTAATTTCTTCTACATTCAAACCGTAAGCTTGAGCAACTTCTACCCAGCGTTCACCAAACTTACCATTTGAACCAACTAAAATGCGATCGCCTGGAGAGAGAAAATTAATGATTCCAGCTTCCACAGCACCCGTACCACTGACATTCAGCATTAGCACATCGCTTTGAGTTTGGTGCAGCCATTTGAGATTTTCTGTCACCTCTGCCAGAATGTTGCTAAATTCACCAGTACGGTGTCCAATTGGGTGCTTGGCTAATGCCAGTAGGGCGGCTTCTGGCACTGGAGTAGGGCCAGGGATCATTAGCATCAGCTTATCGTCCATGTTTGTGTCCTAAATTTAAATTAAATCTTATATTAAGTTCCGGCAATCACTTATTATTAAAATTTCTCCACGTTCCCTCGTCAACCCTAATGATCAGTCTTCAGGTGAAAATAATGTTATTTATTGTCTTGAGTGGAATATTTCTACTCATCACCCAAAGTTTCAATCAATAAATCTACCTGTTGCTGTCGCTGCTGCAAAAAACTTTCGCACTGACGCAAATATTCAACAGCAGTAGCAAATTGGTCAAACACATCAGCCAAATCCAACTCTCCCGCCTCAATTCGAGCGATGATTTGCTCTATTTGGGCCACCTTCGCCTCATAACTCCAATCTGTCACTAACTCAGAACTAGAAGAATTCTTGCGTTTAACCATTCAAACTTTGTGCCCTTTGCGCCTTTGTGAGTCCAGCCCCCGTCTTGGCGGTTTCCGTCACGATGGGGGACTGGCGAACCCGTAGGGGGGTTCGTTAATCTCTAACTTCCATAACTTTCACTTTAACCTCACCTTGCCCCAACTGAATCAACAACTCATCTCCCACAATTAACTCAGTCGTAGAACGAGCAATCGCCCCATCTTTTTGCCTCACCACAGCATAACCACGTTGCAGGACGGCTTGAGGGTCAAGACTGGCCAACTTTTGCCGTAACATTTCTAAATATTGCGTTGCTTGTTGCGATCGCCCCATCGTTACTTGCAGTAGTTGCTGCCGCTTCCAAATCAGCTGTTGCGCCTCTTGCTGTACTTGTCGATCTAAGCGCAAACGTCGCAAACGGTGACGTAATACTTGCAGTTGATTCGCAGCTGTCATTGTAGAGTCATGTACTGCTTGCTGTAAAGCCGCAACTCGCTGGCGATGTTGAATATACAACTCTGATAAGGCTGGCACAGCCATTTCCGCAGTAGCTGTGGGAGTATGCACACAAGCATCTGCTACTAAATCTGCTAAAGATTCATCCCGTTGATGACCAATACCAGTAATCACAGGAATCGAACAACTTGCAAGCGATCGCACCACCCGCTCATCATTAAAACAAGCCAATTCCTCAACCGCACCTCCACCCCGCGATAAAATTAGCACCTCGGCGCGTCCATCCCGTTCTACCCGTCCAATTGCCTTGACTATAGATTCTGGGGCTTGCTCACCTTGGACTGTCGCCGGAGAAAACAGAACATGTAAACCAGGATACCGTTGCTTGAGGGTTTTTTGAATATCGCCCCAAGCCGCCGCAGTCGGTGAAGTGACAACTGCGATCGTTTGGGGATGAGGCGGGAGAGGACGTTTGCGTTCTGCATCAAATAACCCTTCAGCCAGCAAGCGATTTTTGAGTTGTTGATAGCGTAGCGCCTGTAAACCAACACCAGCAGGTAAAGCCTGCCAAACCGACAACTGATACTCTCCCCTTTGTGGATAAACTCGAATACTACCTAAAATAATTAACTGTTCACCAGGAACTGGCATTTGTGCAATTTTCGCCAATTGACTATTCCATACCACACACTTAATTCCTGCCGTACCATCAGGGTCTTGTAGCGTAAAAAATAACCCACTGCGATGATGGTTAGCACTAGAAACTTCGCCCGTCACCCAAACTTGTCGTAGTTGCTGATCTTGCTCCAACAAAAAGCGGATATAGTCGGTTAACCCAGCTACTGAGAGCGCAGTGTCAACAACTAGGGAGTCAGGAAGGTCGAAAGTCATCAAAGACGCCTAAAAGCTTTGGGGTTGGAGCGATTTTAGCATTTTTAATCAAATCAAAGTCTATCTCATTGACACTCTCCGGGCTAAAGCCACGGAGATTCTTAAGACATTGCTGCCTTAAT
>NZ_JCACKM010000117.1:0-21458 GCF_059505385.1 Desmonostoc vinosum | reverse complement strand
ACTGAGCGAACTTGTGCTGAGCGTAGTCGAAGCAGTCGAAGTATTACGAATTACGTTAGCGCAGCGTTAGCGACGAAGGAGCGTCATTACGAATTACGAATTTCTTCAATTGGTGCGGGTGCTGCCATGTCGGAGGGTAAAAAAATACGAGCGCTAACTGCCACTAGAGCAAAGATAAATACTAATACTACAAGTAATGGGGCGATGTACTGACGAAAAATAGACATGTTTGTTTGAGGAATGGGGAATTAAGAGGACACGGGGACACGGGGACACGGGGACGCGGGGACACGGGGACGCGGGGACACGGGGACACTGGGACGCGGGGAATTTAAATGAAAATTTCTCCGCGTCCCCCTTACGGGTTCGCCAGTTGTCTGCGGAGGGAAACCCTCCCGCAACACTGGACTCACCGCGTCTCCCTCTCTCCGCGTCTTCTTCCTCTTTTCGCGTCTTCCCCCTCATCTGCTTTATTATCGGCGATCGCGTTCTAAGTCATCGAGTACTCTTTCACAATACCAATCCTCTGGCATTCCGGGATATTTCTCTTTTGCTTGTTCGATTAATCGCTCGGCGGCGGCAATATCACCAGATAATTTAGCGATCAGCCTATTTTTGAGATAGCTCTCGGATACTTCATTTTCGTCTATCTGACTTGGTGTTGCACTGTATGATGAGTGGGACTGTTCTCGCCGCAACTGCCAAAATAAAACGTAATAAAGTGTACCAAAAATTAAAATGAGGCTGAGTGTGCCAAAAAAAGTTAAGAGGTTAAATGTGAGATACCCCAGAACTAGTTGCGAGAGAACATAGCCAAGTAATAAGCCGGTGACTAAAAGAATGAACGTGCCAACAGTAATAACTACTTGACTTCCCATATATCCTCTTCTTGTTCGTCCAGTCCTGGTCTAGAGATTGCCACTGGTTGAGGGTTCCAGGGTGCAACAAAAGGTAAAAGTAGTAATCCAGGCAAGGCAGCCACTAGGGTGAGTAAGAAAAATGAACGCCACCCCGTAGCCTTAGCCCAAGTTCCTGCCGGAGCAGAAAGCACATCTCTACTAATGGCCATCAAGCTAGAGAATAGAGCAAACTGAGTAGTTGTAAAGCGATGGTTACAAAGATTCATTAAAAATGCTACTGTCGCTACTGTCACTAATCCGACACTAAAGTTTTCGATGTTGACTGCTAGGATTAATAACGAATAATTTTTGCCTGCGATCGCTAAGGCATAATAACCCAGGTTGCTGAGTAGTTGTAGGATGCCAAATATCCACAAACTACGATTGATGTGGATTTTGGTCATGATGACGCCGCCGGCTAATACGCCAATAGTCGTGGCGATAAAGCCAATGCCGGCTTGAATGGTGCCAATTTCAGTTTTGGTAAAGTCGATTTCTCGCAAAAACAGATTGGCTGTGATCCCCACCAAAGAATCACCCAACTTATAGAGGATGATAAAAATCAAAATTAAACCAGCTTGTGTCCATCCAAAGCGGTGAAAAAATTCTTTGGTTGGCAAGAAAACAGCTTCTTGCAAATTTTGAGGTGGACTATTCTCCCTATCTTCACCTAGTAGCTCATCAGGTAATAATAAAGATACGCCTATCCAAGCCAATATTAAACCCGTTAATAGCCAATAAAATATAGGTAGAGGGATAAAACCGATAAAAACGCCTCCTAGTAACCCAGCTACTAATGCAATAATAAACAGCAGAAAAACTACATCTTTAATAGATATGGGTGCAGAATCAGCGCGTCCTGTAAGTTCTGTTGGGGCCCATAAGGTAACAAATATACTTCCTGCCATCAAAGCAGCCATGAGTAAGTAGACCGCATTCCAAGGAATGTGGTCTGCTAAAACCAAAGCTAGGGAACTGGTGACGAATAAAGCTACGCGATAGCCGAGAACCCAAGCCGATGCGCCTGCTTCAGCTTCTAGAGGGGTAAGAACGTCGGTGCGATAGGCATCCCCGGCAATATCTTGAGTTGCACTGAGAAATGTGATGACTAGACAACTAACTACTAGTCCTAGCAGCACAGCATCGTTTTGGGCAGGTTGTTGCAATGCTAGAGTTGCGATCGCTAATGTTAATCCTAGTTGAGTTAGTGCTAGCCAGCCTCGCCTTGCTCCTAAAAATGGTGGTACAAATCTATCTAGTAACGGCGACCACAAAAATTTTAGGGAATAAGGTAAGGCCAGTAAACCAAATAAAGTAATTTTCCCGATATCAACCTTGGCGTCTTGCATCCACAACTGCAATGTTCTACTGGTCAAGAACAAGGGCAATCCAGATGCAAAGCCCAGCAGTAACAAAGCCCCCATTTTACGACTTTGGATGGCTTGTCGTAGTGCTTGAACTTCTCTCATCGTTTAAACATTCCTTAATCACCTCAGCGAATTGCAGTTATCTTGCCATAGCTGCTTTTTAATTTAGATGCCAACTTACCAAAACTTACTTGGCTGAAATATAAATTCAGGATGTTCCCTCTAAATAGACTTGATGCCCTCTAATTTCTACTCTATGGGCGGTTAGGCATTTTTCCCAACCTTCACGAGTCCCGATATCGCTTTTGGAATTGAGCAATCCTAACTGCTGTTCTTGTTGGGTGAGTTTAGCAAATTCTTGATAAAGTGGGTAGTTATTGGTAACAAACGTTTCTTTACGGTGCAAAATTGGGGGATTAGCTCTACTTGCGTAGTCTCGGTGAGTGATCAATAAGGTTTTTAAGTCAATAGTTATACTTGCTTTTAATGCTGGATGGGGGTCAGTATCGAATTCTGGATAGAATAGGTAGGATATTTGCGGTTTATCAGTGTGATATTTGATCAATGTGGCACCATCTACACGTCCAATGGTACGACTAGCACAGCCTTCATAAATTCGCAGTAGGGGATCGAGTGCTGCTAATGCCGTAACATGGACGTAAAGGGCTGTGCGTGTATGTTTACCAATTTTGCTTTTTTCGCAAGCGGTTTGAATAATTCCTGGTTTACCTAAGCTAAAAAGTTTTTGATCGGCAACTTGACAAGCTTCTTCATAATTACCGAAAAAGGCTTTGATGTCGTGACGTATTTCTGGTGCTAGTTTTTGCCATGCGGGGCGTTGATCAAAGTGGGTGAGAGCAAGGTAAACTTGAATATCTAATGAACGACGATAGGCGATCGCATCCCATTCGACTTCATCGGTAGCTTGCAAAACTACGGCAAAGGCCCGGCGAAAGTTACCAAATTCGCTAAGTAATTCTTGTTCATTGGCTAGTTCACCTTTTACAGGCAGTCTGCCACGTTTGGTAAAAAAGGCCATCAATGGTTCGAGTTGTTGTTGATAGTCTTCAAACCGTTTGGTGGGGATGCGGATTCGTGGGGTGGAAGTGCGAGAAAAGAAGCGGATAGCTTTGTAGTTTTCTTTTTCGGCTTCATCACGAAAAACAAAGTAAACTCCTAGTGCCACTGGCACCGCATCTACATTTAAGACTTCATCAATGTAAGTTTTGAGTTCTTCTTGTTGGTAATATTTCTGGAAGGTATTACGGCGAGTGACGATACCGTCGTTATAAGCTAGTTGAGTTTTGCTAGGAGCGTTAATTAGTATTTGAGCTGCGACAATTAAGACTTGACGTGTGAGTTCCCAGGCTTTGATTAGGCTTTGACGGCGTTCTTGGGTGTCTTCGATGACGTTGAGAACGTAACCTAAATTGACGACATCAGCAGGGATGATTGATGTATCAGGGTAGTAGTAAGGATCCCAACCTGCACTGGTGTAGCCTAAGTTGGCTACTCGTTGCACATCACCGCCATAGCCACAACCGTAGTCAAAAAAAGTGGTGTCTTGATGCAGGATTGCCGATTCTATCGCCAATTTTACAGGACGAGAGATGTCAGTGCGAGCGATCGCAGCTCTGTGACGCTCGATTTCTAGCGTTTCGGACATAAGGATAATTCGTAATGACGCTCGAGGACTCGCTCTAAGCTAAGCTATGCCGCAGGCTTTACGCTGCGAAGCGCGTAATTCGTAATTCGTAATTTTTGAGTACATCCTATTTTTTCGCCTATTACCTTATAAGGAAAATGCCGAAAACCCTTGACAAACAGCAACGTAGTTGCGTTTTTCGGACTTCAGGCGAGGGATGAAGGCGCTTAGGGGGCGTTTAGGCCTGAGTCAATATATAGTACAATTGAACTCAACAGGAACGGTAATTAACCTGTATAAAAACCTAGCTGCCTCACGGCAATCTGCACCTTGACAATTGAAGATATGGCGTTCTATTCCATAGTTCTAGTTCCTTCCCAGGAATAGGTAAAATCTTCATAGGAACTAGACAATCAGAATTTAAATCAAACAAATTTTGGAATATCCAACTACCGAGGGGCACTCGGAAAGTCAACGCTTGGGAGCCAGTGCGTTGGGCGGCTTTGCCGACTTGAAGCAAATGGCGTGGAGAGAACCACCTCTTTTTTAGATACCGCAAGGGGTTTAATCTAAGTGGACTCGTTGAACCAAGAATCCCTGTGGCTTTAGCCCAGGGAGTGTCAAATCCTTTCAATCTTTAATCGCTAGTGCAATTAAATCTTCAATTTTCTTGATATTTGGATCGCCTGCTAAGTAACCAATGCCGCGATGTAGGTGTAGGCGAAATTGGGTGGCGAGGGTTTCTTTATCGGTGGGGTAGCCGTCATTATGACAGCGTTGCTTGAGCGCGAGGAGGAGAATATCGGACATTTCACCGCCGAAGATGCGCCAAATCATTTCGACGTTGCTGTCTTGAGGAATGGGTACGGGGGAGGGTGGTGTTGGTTCTGCTAGGGAACGGCAAAATGCCCAACGACAGAGGATGTTCCATTGGTCGATTTTGGTGTTGCGTTTGAGTTTAAGGAGTTGGTCTTTGGCTGTTTGGGATAGTTTAATTCTTTCGATTGGGGATTCCATGGTTCAAGGATAATTGAGATAGTTTTCACTTATAAACCTAAACAGTAGCGAACCGTAGTTTCAACTTCAAGCATCTTGGAGTCAGAAATATTGCCAGTTGCGTCAGCAGGAAAGCGATTTGGATCTAAAGAACGAATCTGAAAACATAAAAATACTGTTTCTATTAACAATCCAGTATCACTTGGAGATAATCGTATATTAGTTGGATAATCACGCTTAATATTTGTTCCTTTCGTGCCTACAACTACAGTCACAACCAAAGGTAATTGGTTGATAGCATCTATAGATAAAACTAAAACTGGTCGTGTTCCGGCTTGTTCTCGTCCCTGTGCTGGATTAAGATTAACAAAATAAATTTGTCTTCTTTCAATACTCACAATCTTTCTAAACCATCCATTTCTGTAATACTAAATTCATGATTGATAGAGACAATTTCTGATTGTATTTCTAAATCAATAGCCATTGTAGCTAGTTGTTCATTCATATATTCAACATTAGTAAAATTATTTGATATTTGCTTCTTCTCTTCCATTTGTCTTGTGATACGTTCTAAGAGCCATTCTAGTTCTTCTATTGACAGAGTACGTAGATCGCGCTCTATTTTTTGTAAATGTGGTGATATCATAATTACCTATCTACTTTCCAACGGTCGTTAGATATATTGTAAATACTTAAGCTTAAACAAATTGCGTAGACGCGCAGCAGTGAGGCAGTCGCAGTCCTGGCGGTTTCCGTCGGTTGTGAACTGCCGAACCCGAAGGGCTTGTCATTAGACATCGCTAACTAAACTATATCTATTACCAAAAATACTGATTTTCTATCACTGTTGTTTGGCGGGTAGAGGAGTCGTATTTGAGGAGGTATTCGCGGGCGATCGCTTCATTCTTTCGCAGTGTTTCTACTTCTTTTTTACCGATTTCGGTGTCGGTGGAAAGTAAGATTACTTGATGGCTAGCGGATGGAAAGTAACGTTCAACTAAGTTGCTGCGGTGGGAGGAGTCGAGTCTGCCTAGTGGCGTGTCAATGGCTACTGGAAGGCGGTGTCCAGAGACTCTGGCTAAACCCCAGAGGAAAGCGATCGCTAGTAGTTGTTTTTCGCCAGCCGAGAGACGATGTTTAGGGACAAGTTGACCATTTAAGTCATAAAGTGAGAGGCTAAAGGTGTTGGTGTCGATAACAACACGATGCACTAAGTCAGATTTGTGCAGCAAGTAGCGAAAGCATTCCGTAACTTCAATTTCTAGTTTATTTAGTTTTCTGAGGGTTAATTTTTCGCGGAAAACTTTTAATGTATCTTGAACTTTAGCAGCAGCCGCAATAATATGTTCGTAATTTTTACGGTCAAGATTTTCATCAGTATATTTTTGTAAGTTCTTTTTGATATTTGTAATCTCAATATTCAATTCATCACAGTGGCGTTTGGCGACTTCGCTAGCAGCCTTGATTTTAGTCACTTTATCTTGTGCTGTTTCTAGAGCATCAACTAATTGTTTATAAGCTTCAGGTTCAGCCGCCGTTTGGATTTGTCTGTCCAGCGTAATTATTTCTTCTTCTTTAGTTTTCAGAATTTTTAATTGCTGCTTAGTAATATTTTTAAAATTTTGTAGATAGTAGAAAATATTACCCAATTGACTCAAAGTTTCCGCATCAGCTAATAACCAAGATTCTTCCGCTTGCAGAAAACTTGCTCGCAATGTTTCTTCATCTTGCTCTAAAAATACTTTGATTTTTTCTACTTGTTCATCTGAAATTCCAACTTGATTAATCCAACTAAGTAAACGTTTATCTCGCTCAAATAATAAATCACTGGCTACTTGTGCCTGTTGAATGCGAAACTCTGTTTCTCCCTGTCGTTGTGCTTGGGTAAGTAGATTTTCAATCAAAGCTAGGGGTAAAATATCCGCTGCTAATTCACACATTCCCTGACGTGCTTGTTCTACCTCAGCATTTTTTTGCTTTTGCTGTAATCCTAGTTGATTCCGTTCAGCCGCAATTTTACCACCTTCAGAAACGAATTTATCAAACTTTTCTTGCTTTTCTTTTTCGGACTTTTGTAACTCTATTTTTAATTTTTCTTGTTGATTATTAGTTATTTCATATTCATTTTGTTGCTGTTTGAGTTTCTCTTCAATTTCCTCTAAATCTGCTAAATCTTTAGTATCGGCAAGTTCTTTACGTTTGCGATTAGCTAAAATCTCTATATCAATCGCCAAACGTTCCGCCAACTCTAAACCTAAAAGTCCGCGAATAGCGTCTACCACAACTACTGGAGGTTCATCTTGGTCTGCTAGTTCTTTAACCTGTTCACCATCAAAGAGAAATAAATTAGAAATTCCTAAAGGAAGGAGATTTTCAATATAATCGTCCCAAGTATTAATTAAAGCATCATCACGCCAATCATCATCTTTTTCATAAATACCTAAATTATCTTTACCTTCTTTAGGATTTCTTGTCCAACTGCGGATAATTCGATATTTTACTGGTTTACTATCTTGGATGTGTTCAAATAACAATTCAATCTGGGTTTTCTCATGTGCAGGAGTTTGGCTATTAACACATTGACTAAGAAAATCAGGATAACTTAAATTGCCGCGAGTAGAACATTGAGCGCGATGTCCATAAAGTGCAAGACGAATGGCATCCATTAAGGTTGTTTTCCCACCGCCATTCATCCCACCTAAGAGGATAATCGGACAAGAATTTTCTTCATCAATTTTTGGATCAAGGTTGATAATTTGACGACCGCTATATGGGCCAAAGTATTGTAGAACAAGTTCAAGAAATATCATTAATTTTATTTCGGTTTTTTATAATATTAGGCGAATATAATTCGCAGCTATACAGGCAAAGTCCGCCTTCGCGGACTGTTAACACAATTTATTGGCTAGGTGAAAGCGAATTATATTCGCCAGGTTTTCGTAGGGTGTGCATTGCTCACCCTACCACATTTTTCATGAGTTGAATTATGGTCAATTTGTCAGAATATAGCGAGTTAAAATACTCATCACTTCGCCAGGGTTAGAACTAGGTAATAGAGGACTCCATTCATTAACTTGAGCAAAACCGAGTTTGTAGAGAGTCAGAATTGTACTGTTGACACCTGTTTTAGAACCAAAAATCACCACTTTTACAGGTTCTCTGTTTGGTGTTGTTTCAGTAGGAGTGGTGGGGGAAACAGACAGCGTAGGAGTTGGAAAAATATCTGTTAGAAAGCTTGTAGCCATTGGAATTTACCCATTTGCTAGTAAGATGTGGTGTTACCTATCGGTAACTTCACTATCTTACACCCTTTGTTACCGATGGGTAACATTTACTTGGTTATGAGCCTTTGACACAATCAAAGGCATGGGAAAAGCAGGAAAAGCATTGAAACGGGTGTTGGAAACTTATGGTATTAGTCAAAATCACTTAGCAGTGACAATGGGAACAGGAAGACCAAACATTCACCGCTGGGTGAATGAAATTAGAGATCCTGTTGCTGATACAGTGCTAGAGATTCGCGATGCGCTGAAAAAAATTAATCCAGTGGCGGCGCAAGAGTTTATCAAACTGTACTTGGAGGACTCTACAGAGAACGACGAACAACTCTAGTACATCACAGTGTTATAAAACAGTGTCTATGCGCGAAACAAAAAAAGATTTATGCAACAGGTCTAGGAATTACGAATTACGAATTACGAATTACTATTTTGAAATTTTATGCTTCCCCAAGATGACTGTTTACCACTTTCACTATCACCTTCATCCACAGCATCCCCCAAAGTTAGCTGCTTGACCTTTTCAACATCGCCTTTATCAATAGCTGTTTTCAAATCTCGCTTTAAGTGAGCATTTTTAATAGCTTCCTCTTGAGAACGCGAACTTGTGCTAAAGCATTTCTCTAGGGTGTCGTATATTCCCACGCGACGAGTCATTTTGCGGTACTGGCGTTCCGTATCTAATAGCTTTGCCATGAGTTCTAAATGCATAGCATCGCCTTCGCAGATTTCTTCTAGTACAGTCCATTCATCGCTACCGAGTAGACTATAGCCAGCACCGGGGCGGGGGTCTTGGAATTCTTCTTTTGTCACTTCTTGATAAATGCGAGGTAAACTGTCATCAAACTCATGTTTTTCTTCGAGCCAAATACGCCGAATTTCGCTTAGTTCTTCTAGAGTTATTAGAGTAATGTCGCGCATATTTTCTGGCGCTGTTTGACGGATTTGTGTTTGGGCTTCTAAGACTCGTCTTAACAAATGTTCCCGCCAAGATTTGATATATGGGCCTGGTATTGGTTCAATAGAAATTTCTCCTTCTAAATTGCGTTCAAATAGTTGAACTTCTCCCCAAATGCGGCGAAAGTCTCTTTTGTCGCGATCATCTCTGATATCTAATTTATTACGTATGTCGAGTAGAGGTTGCATCCATTCTTTCTCTTCGTCATTTTGGATCATCGCCTCCATCGATTTATCTTGATTGACTAGTGTGCAAACCCAGCAACCAAATCGGGAATCACCACAACTAGGAGTAGAAGTATCAACAACCAAGGGGCATTCATTATCTGCTGTTGCACCTCGATACATATTAAATAATTCTTTATTACTTCTTCCCCAAGCATTTTCATACTGGTTAAGGTAAATCCAAACTTCATTGTTACTCCAATCTTCAATGGGTGTATAAATTAGAGAGTTAGGTAAACTCGCATTAGGGCTGAGGCGATCGCGCACTCTACGAATTTGATGTTTTTCCATCGTGGCAGCACGTTTTGCGCTCTCAGCTTTGCGAGTACCTAAAACAAGAATTGTTTCCCCATTTGCTCGAACCATTTCACGAATGAAGTAGTTAGCGGGATTAATTTTCAAGCGCTGGGTACACCAACGAAATTGGTTGCGTGGGGCTGGGTAGCCTTTGCCAATCAGGTTTACCCAAAATGTGTCTTTAACTATAGGTTGAAGTAGATGGGGTTTAACAGGCATTCCTTGTTCTTCAGCCGCATACTTTAGCTGTTCCAAAGATTTACGTACCCAAGTAGACACAATAGGATTTTCTACCAGAGTATTAGTCGTAATTACATGGATTGTTTTAGTTCGTTTTTCTTTAGGCAGAGTGGCGATCGCATTCCAGACTAGCTGTAATGTTGCAGTAGAATCTTTTCCCCACGAAACTCCTAATACCCAAGGGATTTGATCTGAGCAGTATAACTCTTGGATTTCTTTGGTAAGATTCTCTATGTCTTCTACTAACTCTGCAACTGTACGTGCTTGCTGACTTTTATTATATGGCTGTTTTGCTGTAGCCATTTTTCCTTATCCTATCTAGACATGGGTTTAAGTTGCCCTTGTAATCTTAACTGCAAAGGGAACCTTTGTATTGTAAAGGGTATAATTTTTAAAAACTTGGTTATACTAACTAAATTTTATAGAAAATTAATTTGTGTCAAATTCTTCAGTTTTCAAAAACCATTATGAAAGATAGTGCATCTGACGCAACGACTGACATCGCTAAAGAATATCTGGAACGGGAAACTAAGGATAAACAGGTACTGGCCTTGCTGCTAGAGAAGTTTCTGGGAAAAAAGGATCAGATTCTTGTTCAAAAAACAGAGATGGGCGGTACTGAGGCTTATGTTGGTTCTGTCACCTTGGAATGGTTTGCAGGTCGTGTTCACTTTGCCTCTGGTTTACCGTTGCTTCAGAAAAAGTACAACCCACAAACCGATAACGTCGAAATTGACGCAGATAGCATCGATGAAATTCAGCAGCGTCCTCTTGACTGGTCACGTCAAGCTGCTTTGGTACAGTATTTAGCTGCTAGGAAGAACCATAAATTTCCCGCTGTGCTTGTAGTTATTAATCAAGCGTGGGTAGATAATCTCAAAGCTGCTGAGTGGGACAGTGAAGGCATAGCTTTAAAATCTACGACAGATTTCACGCCTCTAGATAAAGACGGTAAAGTTGGTTTACTCAATATTTCTGAAGAAGATGTGACCATTTATGCATTGGACGGTCAACATCGGTTGATGGGCGTACAGGGACTCATGGAATTGCTCAAAACTGGTAAACTCCAACGTTATAAAAAAGATAAAACTGCTGATGATTCTGTCATTACTATTAATGAGTTGACAAATCAATATCAAATAGATTCTGCTGAGTTGCAAAGCTTGCCAAAGGAAAGAATTGGTATTGAGTTCATTTGTGCAGTTGGGGCGGGAGAAACCCGTACTGAGGCTAGGCGGCGGGTAAGGTCTATTTTTGTGCATGTCAACTTGATGGCTGCACCCTTGACTAAAGGCCAGTTAGCACAACTGAATGAAGACGACGGTTTTTCGATTGTTGCCAGAAAAATCGCGGTTACGCATCCACTTTTAGAACAACAGCACAACCGTAACCCTCGCGTTAATTGGAATAGTGCGACGGTGGCAAGTAATTCTACTGTTTTAACAACGTTGCAAGCTTTACAAGATATGTCGGAACGATATTTGAGGCAAAGGTTCCCTCACTGGAAACCCTCTGATAAAGGTTTAATTCCTATGCGACCAGAAGATGACGAACTTGAGCAAGGAATTGAGGAATTTAGACAGCTATTTGATTATTTAGCTAGTTTTCCTAGTTATAAACTGCTTGAAGATGAGGATACACCTGCTTTGCGACGCTTCAGCTTTGAAAAGGAAGGCGGTGAAGGAAATATGCTGTTTCGTCCTGTTGGTCAAGTAGCACTAGCTCAAGCTTTGGGAATTTTGGTTTTCAAAAAAGGTTTTTCGCTAGCAGATATCTTTAAGAAACTGCGGAAGTTCGACCAACAAGGCGGCTTTAGCGGCATGGAGTATCCTCAATCTCTCTGGTATGGGGTTTTGTATGACCCAAATAAAAAGCGGGTGCAGGTTGCTGGACGAGAACTGGCGGCGAAGTTACTAATTTACATTTTAGGTGGAATTCAGGATCAAATGGAACGTGCTGAACTTCGTAAGGCTTTAGCTAATGCTAGAACTGTAGAAAATAAAACAATTAGTTTTGATGGTAAGTTTGTTGAACCGAAAGCTGTAGGGCTTCCACTTATTCTGTAACTGCTAATTATTGCATCCCCCTAGGATAAAATATTATGCTACCCTGATACTTAATGTATAAAGGGAGTCTACTCCGTGGCATGGTTACATGACAATAATTCTGTGCAACAGCTAAGTGAAAACGTTGTTTTGTATGATTTAGCACAAATGCGTGGAAATAGCGCTGTTTTAAACCGCATCCCTAATAATATCAGTGGTGTATATGCTTGGTATCGTCGTTTTGAGATTGATCATAATGCAATAAATGATCCTGAAACCTTTGTTAACTATATTCTTAAAGAACTTTGTAAGGAGCATTCGGCTCCCAGAGAAACAAAACTTCCTCCAGCACATAGGATAAAACTTCAACCTGAGACTTCATTTTCTAAAGAGAGGTTACTGACAGAGTTAGCTGCCGATTCATGTTTTCGTCAACTGCTTTTTATGCTCCTGAACAATTCCCTAATATTTCAGCAGCCACTATATATAGGAAAAGCAACTAACTTATACTATCGAATTCGTAGCCATCTTAGTGAAGGTAGCATTCTACGCGAAAGACTAGCATCTGCTGGGCATAGAATTAATCGATGCAGGCTTCTAATCATTCACACTTCATATAGCGATTCAAGCATTTACCCAACTGGTTTCAATGAAACCGATGAATTGGAGAATCAAGTTGATGAATACTCTGAATGCTCTGAACTTGCTTCAGACAAACTAATTGAAGATATATTATCTAGGTTATTTCTTCCATCATTTACTCTTAGGTACGGTTAACACAAAATGCTTATATTCTCAAACAATGAAGGAAAAGCAAGATTCAATAAACCTCTATATGGGTTAACTGGAATATACACATTATCAGAGGGAATAGCACTTCCCTACTTCCTTTCGTTGATGGAAATTAACCGTGCTATTGATGAGCTTAAGATTGCTGAACAAATTCCCGCTTCACTTGATACTAAATGGTCTTTAAAAGAACTTTTCCAAAGAGAAATTGATGAAAAGAGAGTGGAAAATGAGATTGTTAAAGGCTACCTTTTAGATCCGAAGAAGCTTAAGTTTTTCAATGCAATTACTATTGTATTGATGCCGAAGGGAGCAGATGGCAAAATCCAGGATGATTTCGATGATTCTACAAATATCGATCCTCCTCCTATTCCTTGGGATGGTACTGATCCTGATGATGGACAATGGAATAACCCACAAACAAAGGTTGCAAACTTTGGTGGTGTTCAATTCGTTTCTTATGGACTCTCTGCTCGACTTCGGTGGGATGAAGATCGAGTATTGGCAGTAGCAGTAGATGGACAACACCGTCTTTGGGCACTCCGAACTTTTCGTGAAGATCAAAAGTTTCGGGGTGGAACTCTCCGTACAGTGGAACAACAAACTAAAATTCCAGTCTTGTTCGTTTTACTTCATCCTGGTAGTGGTTTTCAGAATGTTCAGAGCGAAGCAGACTATTCCATTCGCGGAATTGCTCGTGAATTATTTACTGATTTGAATAAAAATGCTAAGACAGTGGATAAGGCTAGAGAGCTAATCCTGGATGATAAGAGTCTTAGCGCCCAATGTGTCAGAACATTACTGACTAAAAGTACAGCTCAAGATGCGAGAGATAGACTGCCTTTATCTCTCATACGCTGGCAGGAAAATTTAAACCGATTTGATAGTTCATACTACTTAAATTCACTAGTTCATTTAGATTTGTTAGTTTCGGCGATATTGGATCTAAAACCACCACGCGATCCAATGGAAAAGAAGTATGTTTTCGATTTCATCGACAGCATTGACTCTGCACTTGGCATCAATGATGGGGAAATTCATTATGAAGGGCGTTCTCTTAAAGAATATTATATAGAAGATTATTGTGATGAAGATGGAGAACCTGTTACACCATTTACAAGAATACCAGAGAATTATCTCAATTCGGCAATAGAAGGTTTTAAAGTAAATTTTCGTCCCTGGATGCTTAAACTTTTACTAGATTTTAAACCATACCGTGAATTACTCGGATATGCACGAGAGCATGATTTAATTGAGGGAACTTTTGGTAAGTTTCAAGCTCAAACCAGTAAACATAAAGGGATCATTAGGGAGCAAGAGATTGCTAGAGATAGTGATTGGAACAAACGGGAAATACTAGCTCATCAAGATTATATTGCTAGTATTAAAGACAATCAGTGGGCTTTTAAGGCTATATTCCAGAAGGCTATGATTCGTTTAGGGAAAATAGTAGAATTTGACTATAAAGATAAAGGTACAAACTTAGGTAATATAAATGATGTTCTGAAATTCTTAGATAGGTTATATGATAAAAATATTCTTAGAGTTGATGCTCCCTTGCCAGATTACTCATTGCGTCTATGGACATTTGTAGCTACAAACCCTGGAAACGAAAAAATCAAGGTCAACAAAGCAGTAGAAGATAGAATATTTTCCTTATTATCCTTGTGGTACTTCGGCTCTCAAAAAATGGAAATCGATACTGCCAATGGTTATCAAATTTTGTCGAGACGAAAGCTACTAAACTTCTTTGGCGCAGATATAAACAAAGCTCAATGGCCTGGTTGTACTGATGCTCATAAAATATTATACAAAGGTTTTGATAATGTTACCTTTTATGGTAGAGAACATGAAAAAATAAATAATAAGCAAAAAGAAGAAATGGTTCGTGATAGATTCTCTGCTTTGCTTGCTGCTGGTTTACCAGAATTACATAATCAACCTTCCGTTTCTATACACTTGGAAGAAGATGAACTTGATTCGGAATAATGATAAATACAAATACACAGTATTATTAAAGTGTCAAATAAACTGAAGTAAAATTAAGAAAGGAATTTGCTGAGATCAAATTCCTCCACTTCTGCGTAATCTTGAAATCTTTCAGAACTAAGAATTAATAGTAGTCTCTCCGAATAGTCTACTGCTCCCCGTAGTTCATTTTGCAGAATTTCTAGTCCGCCATTTGCATACTCTTCAAAAATATGAATCCGTTGTTCGTCAGCTATATCAGCATCACTAAGAATCTTAATATCTTCTGTTTCGGTAATAGCTAATAAATTAATTAATAGAGCAAAGCTGTTAGAAAAATAATCCTGCCGCAGTGGTGATAAATCTTTAGCAGTTACTTCCAAAGGAACGCGCTTTTTATGTTTAACACCTAACGCTGCTGCAAACACCATCACTTCTACATAGGTTTGAAAAGGCCCTGTTGTGTCCTTTGATGCTACTAGCTCTTTCACTAACTCAGCCTTATCTTTGGCAACCCTGATTCTGTTTGCAGCCATGATCTCAATATCTACTTTGTTGCCATTTTAACCGAAAGCGAAAAGCGATCGCACTCTCTAAATTGCTAAAAACTGATACTTATTCGGAGTGACTGACAGAATCAGCGAGGATATACTAGCTTTACGATAAGTTTACTTTTGTGTATATTTACACAGTCAATTCAAATCATTAAAGATAACTTGCGTAATTTCTCGTAATCAATATCAGAGTTGAATGTATGAGTGAAAATGAAAAGCAAGGTAATTTTTGGAGTACTTTACCTGGAATCATTACGGCAGCAACTGGTATAATCACAGCCATAGGTGGATTGATTGCCAGTCTTCACACAGCTGGTCTTTTTTCTAGTCAAAATACTCAGGCTTCATCTGCAAATCCACCACAGGCTCAAACTAATACTTCTAGTTGTACTCAACAGACAAGTAGTGGAAATTTTGAAGTAAAAGCTTACAATCAAAATGGTTGTAAATTTAAGGTTTTAAATAATAAAAACAAAATAAAAGTACACTTTCATGCTAATGGGCAATGGGCTGTGGGAAAAGCAAACAATGGATATGAAGATGTCACAGCCGAAGGTTATACAAGAGAAATTGATGAATCTACGAAAAAGCAGTTAAAGTGTCCAGATCAGATATTAGGAGCATTAATATACATACGCAAAGGAAAATGCTACCACGCTGGTGAAAATATGGTTTTACCCTTGGAAGCAGACGAAGAAATTGATTTTTATATTAATGATCATGCTGAGGGTTATGATGATAATCGAGGTATTCTTAAAGTTAACTGGGATATAGTTAACTAAATGGGAATGGGGAAAGATATGTTTTTATGCCCTTGTTGTATTGCTTTTACATAAGAGGATATTTTAAAAGTTTTAGGCGATAGAATTCGCTCCTACACAAAGCTTAGTCTGCCTCCGCAGACTAACATAAAATCAAAGCTATTAAACCCACGGAGGTGGGTTTTGTCTGCGTAGCTGTGATTTCTAATCGCCAGAGCTTACCAATCACGTTCAACTTCGAGAATTTCACTATACTCAAACTCGTTGGGGCTTTGTTTTACCAAAGGATATCTTTCTCTATCTAACTCAATATAATCCTGTTCACAATCTGGTTTAGAGGAATAGTAGGTAAGCACATATTCTCTACCAATTCTATCTATCATTTCTTCTTCTACTTCACCTCGCCATTGAGTTTTAGTTACCAGCACTATCAACTGATTTGCTAATTTGGGAATTGTCTTAGCTATTCGCCGCCGATAAATTTCATCCAAGCTACCGAAAGGCGAGTCCATAATAATTGGGAAGGTGCTACTATCTGGTAGCATCAGCATTTTTCGTTTTTCACTCCATTCTCTAACTCTGTCAACGATGCTGGCAATAAATGATAAGCTGAGGATTTGATTTTCACCTGTGGAAGCTGCAACGGATGCTTCTATACCTGCTGTATTTTCTACTAAGGTGAGTTCATATTTTTCGCTAATTTTAGGAATGTATGGAGTAAAGGAAATTTCGGTGAAGATTTCTTGTACTCGTTTCTCTAATTGCAGACGAAATTGCTTTTCTTGGCGATTTTTGACTTCTGTTAACCGTTCAATTGCATCTTGAGTAGCGCTAATTCTTCGTTGTGCCAATACTTGCTTTTCTTCATTTAGTTTTTGCTTGGCTATTTGTTTACTCAAGGTATCGAGTTCAGCTTTGAGATGAGAGATTTGCTGTTGATTTGCACCCTGTTCTCTATTTAATTCATCGATTTTACTTTCAATCTCATCGAAGCGTTTTTGTAAACTGCTAATTTCTTCATTAGCATCTTTTCGCAATCTTTCTTGAATGTTATCTAATTCGCTTTCTGTTTGAGAGATTGTCTGCCGTAACTGATTAATTCTTGCTTGCTCTTTGTCAATCTCTTCCCAAAATGCCGTTGCTTGTTTATCAATTTCATCTACTTGAGTGCTGATCCTAATTGCAGTTTCTTCTACTACTGATGAACCTGCTCTATCTAACCAGGTTTTTACATGTTCATGAGAATGACTGCCTTGGTGTAGTTCTGTACCACAAATGCAGCGGTTAGATTTAATTAATTCATCAACAAATTCTCGTGAAATTCCCGGATTTAACTCTCCTTTCTCTTTTAGGTTAGTGATAATTGCTCGAAATTGTGCTGTGGTTTCCGACAGCAATACGGTGTATCCCCGCGCCGAGATAACTTTTTTTAGTTCTTCTCTAGTTTGTCTGAGGTTTTCTTGATTTGATTTTTTGAGATTTTCTAATTCTTGCCTTCTTTCTTGTAATTCTTTGGCTGCACTCAGTTCTCGTAATCTTTGACTTGTTTCTTTTTTAAAAGTTTGTTGATATTCTAGTTCTTGTTTGATTTCACTTTGTCGCTGATTGATTCTGGCAATCTCTTGATCTATTTTTTCTTGCTGTCGTAGCAACTGTTTGATTTCTGAGTCGCCAATGGCTTTTAATTCGTTTTCTAAAGTTTTCTTCGTTTCACCTAGATGTTTAATGGAACGATTGATGACTTCTACGCCTAAGAGCATTTTAGTAGCTTCGGCAATTTCTGCTTTCTTGTCGGAACGCACAATTTGTTCGATGCGCTCTCCATCAAAGAAAAAATATTGATGCAAACTACCCGGTAAAATTTGATTAATTATATCCTCTGGTTGTTGCGGTGGGAAGTACCATTTACCGTCATCACCACCTACCCACATGGTTAATTGGGTTTTGCTGGCTTCAAAATCGCTTTCGTTTTTATAAACCTTACAAGAGCGCTTTACTCGGTAGCGTTTACTATCATGTTCCCATGCTACTTCTACCCAACATTCTATAGCTTGTCTTTTTTGAGCTTCTGCGATCGCTCGTTTATTTACTAACTGTTCTGTTGACGCAAATGCTGCACTAAATTTCTCATATAATACCCAAGTGAATGCATTTAGTAAACTGGTTTTTCCCGCCCCGTTATTGCCATGAATAATCGTTGTGTTTTGAGCATCCCCGCCCGCTAGGACGATTTCTGGTGTTGTGCCATAAAATGAGCGAAAGTTGCACAGCTTAATTGAAGTCAGTTTCATCGTACTGCTTCCTTCACAATTAACAAAATATCATCGTTGATTGGGCTGTTACTTCTCTTATCCAGCCTACTTTTTTCCAGTTGCCATACCCGTTCAATAATTTGCCGCACTTCTGGTGAAGCACTAGTAATTGGCTCCTGCACATCATCGATATTTAGTTCTTGCGACATCTTGGTTTTTAAATAGATTTTTTCTCTATCTTAACCTTCTTCACAGTTGGAATAACACCTGCATATCACTGTTATGCTTATCTTTATTTATCGTCAACTGTAACTTTAAATTGTCAAATCTTTTTGGAAAAATTGCTTTATTTTTACAATATTTCCTGATATTATAATTGCATAAGTTATTTTTTTAATCATGGGGTGTTTGCGCCTTTAAAAATTTTGCAACTATCCTCATTATGATTAAGATTACTTAATTATTTCATACAATCGGCCCTACTGCTAGAATATCAATAAAAAATTTACAAAAATCCTCCCATTACTCTCCGCGTCTCTGCGCGGCAGTCGCTACAACGGGGGGAATCCCGACGCGAGTTGTTCATGGGGGAAACCCCCAAGACCACACTCGCTCCGCAACGCGCTGCCTTGCCTCTGCGTGAAAATATTTCCCCTATCAAACATCCAACAACCCATACCGCTTTTGTAAAGCTAATAACTTCATCCTCGCTTCCCCAGCATTATCAGCTAAATCGGCAAATTCCACAAAGCGCCGCAATTCTTTTCTTAACAGATTGCGTTCAACCTCTATAGTTTCCCGATCCAAATCTGGTGGTAAAACAATCATGTCAAATATAGTCGCCCTTTCCTTACCTGGGTGAGGGCGTAAAACTCGTCCTCGCCGTTGGATAAACTGACGGGGATTACCAGAACTTGATAAAATCACCGCAGTTTGAATTGCAGGAATATCAACACCTTCATCTAAACAACGAATTGCCACCAAACCTTGCAATTCACCACTCTCAAATTGACGGCGTAAAGTTTCCCGTTCTGCTAGAGAAGTTTGCGCCGTATAAGTACTTACCTTATACCCCAATTCCACCCCAAGAATTTTGGCAACAGCTTTGAGTTGACGTAACGATGAACGCCCTCCAACTTCTTGTGAACCATCACTACAATAGAAAAGTGTATGAGTGGTTTCACGTCGAGTCACCATAACTTTTCGCAAAGCATTTAATTTATTTTCAGCTGTACCAATTAATCTGGCACGTTGCATTAACAAAGGCTTTAAATCTTCATTGTCTTCAAAGTATCCCGATTCGCCATTTTTTTGTTCTCGAAATAACAGCGATCGCCCGATCTTTTTTGTTAACTTTAAATAAGCAATACTTTCAGCTTCAGTTAATTCCACCAGAACCGGATAATACAAATAATGTACCAAAGCACCTTGAGCGATCGCATCCCTTAAAGTGAACTCTGGTTGCAGAACTTGGCCGAAATAACCAAATAGAGATTGAGTGCCATCGTCATCAAAATACCTTTGGGGCGTAGCAGACAAAGCCAGTCGCAACCCCACGCCGCGTGGTAAGCTTTCCTCTAATTTGGGTGCCCCTAAGTTGTGGGCTTCATCGCCAATAATTAAAGTCTTGGCAGGAAAATACTTGAGTTGCGACTGAAAGCCATCGCCAATTAATGTGGAATTGGTGGTAATTACCGTGACAAACCTTTGAGAATCAGAATGCAGATTGTAAATTTGAGTAGAAAGTTGACTTTGCCAGGTATATAAATTCTCAAAAGCTAAAATCGGCTGTAAATTAAACTTTTGACATTCTCGTGCCCATTGAGTGACAAGATGACGGTAAGGACAGACTACCAACAAGACTTGCAAGTTAATCTGTTGGTATAATTCACAAGCGATCGCTAATGCTGTAATTGTCTTACCACTACCAGTCGCCATTTTTAGCGTTCCTCTACCGTTGTTAGCAAACCAGCTAGTGATAGCTTGTCGCTGATACTGACGCAATTGCAGAGATAGAGGCATTCTTGGGCAGCCTGGTAATGGTTGCCGAGTTTGATAACTACCCTTACCTTCCCTGACAAATGGGATCTTCAGTCTGAAAGTAGGCAGTTGCTGCACTGGATTTGATGTCAGGTACATAAATCAACAACGGTAGTGATGAACCCTAAAATTTACATATCATGTCCGCTTGAAGACTTATGATATGGACTGACACGGAGACGGAAAGACGCGGGGACGCAAAGACATTTGAATAATCAGCGATTAGCTGCACATGACATCAACACTCAAGAATTATTCTCTTCCCCATTCCCCAGTACCCCCATTCCTCAGTTATAACCACGCCAAACACCAACTAGAGAACCTTGCACCTGTACTTGCATGGCGTTGACTTCAATGGGATTATACTTGGGGTTGGCAGGCTTGAGGGTGACGCGATCGCCGCTGCGATAAAAACGTTTTAATGTAGTACCATAGCCATCAACTCTGGCTGCAACAATCGTGCCATTCTTGAGATAATCTGGTTCTGGTACTGGAAGTAAGAAAACCAAATCTCCATCGGCAATTAAATCCTCAATCATACTGTCGCCAGCTACCCGCAAGGCGTAGGTTTGGGGAGGTAGTGAGAAATTAGAAAAGTCTAAATGATCTACAGCATCATTAAAAGGTTCAATTAAACCACCAGCAGCAATTGCCCCTAAAATTGGTACACCTTGCTTCACAGGACGTAAAATCCGAATAGTCCGCGCTTTCCCCTCACTCCATTCTATATATCCCTTAGTCCGTAAATGTTCTAACCGACTTTGAATTGGTGCAGGTGATTTTAAGTTCATCGCTTGCATCATTTGCCGAATAGAAGGCGAATGCTGATGCATTCTGATATATTCTGCTAACCATTCGTAAAGTTCTTGTTGTGCTTCTGTTAAACGTTCCATATATTTGCCGGGAAGTAATTACAAATGTCCCTAGAACATTAGTACTACAAAAAACTTCCCATAACAAGATATAAATTAAAAAAATGAAGAGAAAAAGTTAAAACTTAAAAAGTGGGAATGGGAATTGGGAATTGGGAATTTTATGCTTTTTTACGTATCTCAGTACATAGATAGAGGTTTTGTTTAATTATTCTCTAAATTCCTAGTCCCCAGTCCCCAGTCCCCAGTCCCCAGTCCCCAGTCCCCAGTCCC
>NZ_JCACKM010000116.1:0-21480 GCF_059505385.1 Desmonostoc vinosum | reverse complement strand
ATTCCCTATTCCCTATTCCCTATTCCCTATTCCCTATTCCCTATTCCCTATTCCCTATTCCCTATTCCCTATTCCCTATTCCCTATTCCCTATTCCCTATTCCCCAAATAAACAAGGGCGTACAAATGCACGCCCTGTATAAAATAGTCAAAGAGTAAAAATTTTAATAGGTAACTTACTCAGCATCAATTGCTGCTGCGCCTTCATCTTCTTCACTCTTCGGTGGTCGTTGTTGGAACCTTCTTTGCATTCTTCCTGTGGTAGTTCGTTTACGAAACTTTCGGGCATATGCCTGGTTCCGTAGCGCCTTTTCTTTTTTCGGGTTACGGCGCTTAGCCATGTTCACCTCATTAATAAACAACAAAAACTGGCAACTAGGCATCGCTTGGGCAATATCAGCTACCAATAATCTTGATACACTTTTGGCCTAGTGCAGCAATCAAATCGCTTTAATCAGCATATAATCCTACCGCATTCAAATTGGCTATGTCAAGACTATCTTGCGATCGCTTCATCTTTTGTCAATGTTTGCAAACAAATCATTTGCACTAATAGTTAGCTGTATTTGAGGATATGTGAAGTACCCCGCATTGCAAATTGAGAATTGTTTATTTGTGGGGATTATATTTTAACTTTTTAAAATAGTAAATTCTAAATTAATTTAAAATTACTATACGATTTTTTGAAGTATCTGCTTCAATACGTATCTAATACTGCTTTGGAAAACGCTAACCTAGTCCCAAACTGAAAAAATCCCTAATTTGATAAATTTTATGTATATAGAAGTACAGTTAGATTATTTTAACTAGATGTTAGAATTAACAAGATTCTACGAAAAACGCTAGAATAAATTCCCAGTCCATCGACATTTTTGTATAAAATGGGACTCAACTAAAATTTATGAGTTGAGATGATGTTAAGTGCTGGGAAACTATAAGAATACAACACAAATATTTTTGACGCTTGAACCTTTTTGCTTTTTTTGCGGCATTTGTCCAATCTACCCGTAGCTTATGGCGCGTTGGGCAAACGGTATTGGGTATAATATTTCGTCATCCCATTACTGGTACTAGTATTATCCCAATTTTACCCGATGGTCGGATTGTCCTAATCCGGCGACGTGATGATGGTCTTTGGGCATTGCCTGGAGGGATGGTGGACTGGGGAGAAGATATTCCCAGTACGGTTTGTCGAGAATTGATGGAGGAAACAGGATTAGAATTGGTGAGTATTCGCCGTTTAGTTGGAGTTTACTCCTCACCAGACCGTGACCCTCGAATCCATTCGATTTGCATTGTGGTTGAAGCCCAAGTGCAAGGAAATATGGAGGTGGAGGACACTCTGGAGGTTTCGGAAATTCAAGCTTTTTTTCCTAATTCTCTACCTCCTGGAAAAATGTCTCACGATCACACTCGGCAGTTGCAAGACTATTTAAATGGTTTGACAACACTGGCATAATAATATTTAAAATTTTGTCATTGGTGATTTGTCCTTTTTTCTTTGCGAATGACCAATGACTAGTAACTATTAATTAATCTGCCAAAAACTAATTGATAAATGTCAGCCTTAAACTAGCGCTTTTAGGCGCGGAAACAATGAATATAAAAAATACCTTTTTTCCTGTTCCTCTTCTTTTGTCAAAGACGCTGCGCGAACGGGTGACGCTCCTAACGTCGCTAACGCCGCGCTAACGCCAGTCCCCCAGATGCTTCGAGGACTCGCTCTAAGCGAAGCTATGCCGCAGGCTTTACGCTGCGCTAACGTGACGGAGACCGTCAAGACGAGGGCTGGTCTCACCTGTTCCCTATTCCCTATATTTGTTAAAAGATGGATACGCTATTTCGGAACTCCCGGAGAAAGCTTTCTCAAGGGCTATTATTCTGGCGTGAAGTGGGTGAGAGGATTCCTGTAATTTTTTTGCATGGTGCTTGGAATAATAGCAGTCAATGGTTATCTGTGATGGAGTCTATTTCGCAAGATTGCCATTGTTTTGCACCCGATTTATTAGGGTTTGGTGAATCGGAAAAACCTAATATCCATCATTCAATAGATTTACAAGTTGAATGTTTAGCAGAGTTTCTGCAAGCTGTGAAGCTAGAAAAAGCTTATTTAGTAGGGCATTCCCTTGGAGGTTGGGTTGCTGCTAGCTTTGCTCTCAAGTATCCTGAGCAAGTCTATGGTGTAGTGTTGCTAGCACCGGAGGGTGTAGAGATAGAGGGACAAGAACAGTATTGCCAGAAAATGCGGCAATTAGTAAATTATTCACCATTAGTAGTTAAACTATTAAAGTTGCTGAGTCCTTTGACTAAAGTTTTCGGTTGGCGTGAACAAATTAGTCAGGACTTACAACTGCGTCAGGAACTATTACAATATCCAATTGCTTGCAGATTACTTTTCAACAGGAAGCAACCAGAAATTGAAGCGGAGTTATTACAAAAACGATTGTATTTAATGGAAGCTCCAGTTTTAATTTTACAAGGTGGTCAAGATACACCTGATGCTTTAGCTAGGAGTAAGGCTTATTCTTTCCTGACTTCAAAAGCTGAGTTAAAAATGATTGCTCATGCAGGAAATGACCTACCAGAGTCTTGTGCTGGGGTTGTAGCTGAAGATATTCAAGAGTTTATTAAGGGGTTTCATAAAGTTTCACCTTAAACTAACAATCTGACTGGTTAATTTTTTGGATTCCCCAAAAAATTAAATTTGATTCTACAATTAAATGTGCTGCGATTTCAGGATGCAGGGATTGAAGATAGTTTACTAGTAAAGTGCGATCGCCTCCTTTAATCGCAATTTTACTATGAGGAAATAAACGCCACCAAGCCTCAATAAAATCTTTAATTCCAGCTAATAAAGTGTAAATTATTCCACTTTGAATTGCCTCTGATGTATTGAGCGCAAAACGTGGAGGAAGAGATGCCAGGTTTTGGGGTTCTACAAATGGTAATTGTTCTGTTTTTTGATTGAGAGTCGCTAACTGTAAGCCTAACCCTGGTAAAATCGCCCCTCCTATCAGACATCGATTCGCATCTGCACATGTAAAAGTTATTGCTGTGCCAGCGTCAATCACTAAGATGGGAAAACCCCATGTTTGACCAGCACCCCATAAAGCCAAAGCACGATCAATTCCCAATGTGGGATACATACCCTTGAGTGGTATTTGGTCTAGGGTAATGACGTGAATATTGGGGTAAATTTGCCAAATTGCTGTTTGAGTGGGAACTACGGAGGCGAGGAAAAGAGGGGGAGATGGGGGGGATGGGGGAGATGAGGGAGATGAGGGAGATGGGGGGGATGGGCAAGTTGCTAATATCAATTCATTAAGTGTTTGATATTTGGCTAGCTGATTGATGACAGACTCAGGTAAATACTCTGTATCCCAAGTTAAATCAAGCATTTCGTCTCGAAATAAAGCCCAATGTAACCGAGAATTCCCAATTTCCAAAGCTAGCCAAACATTTTCTCTGCACACTCTGCGCCTCTACGGTTTTGTAGTTTTAAATTTCTTAACTTAACTATAGATTTTTTAATAAAATTTAACATTCAACACGTGTAACAATAAAGTTAGAGGAATAAATACTCAAAATGTTAAGGAGAGAAGTTATGGTAGCGCTCACCGAAAAAACTGCAAAAAGGCTCACCATACAGACTGTGGAAATTGCTGAGAAGACAACGGCAATTCGCTCATTGGATTGGGATCGCGATCGCTTCGATATTGAGTTTGGTCTCCAGAATGGAACTACTTACAACTCATTTCTGATTCGCGGTGAGCAAACAGCCTTAGTCGATACCTCTCACGAAAAGTTTCGCCAACTATATTTTGATACCCTTACAGGACTAATCAACCCAACAGAAATTAATTACTTAATCATCAGTCACACCGAGCCAGACCACAGCGGTTTAGTTAAAGATTTGCTACAGATGGCTCCAGATGTCACAGTTGTTGGTTCTAAAGTCGCAATTCAGTTTCTTGAGGATTTAGTGCATCAGCCGTTTAAACGGCGGATTGTCAAAAATGGCGATCGCTTGGATTTGGGTAACGGTCATGAATTTGAATTTGTGATTGCACCGAATTTACACTGGCCTGATACTATCTTTAGCTTCGACCATAAAACCCAAATTCTCTACACCTGCGATGCTTTCGGAATGCATTATTGTTCAGATAGCACCTTTGATGAAGACTTAAAAACTATTGAAGCAGATTTTGAATACTATTATGAGTGCCTGATGGGGCCGAATGCGCGTTCTGTACTATCTGCCCTTAAACGTATGGGCGAACTACCAACTGTCGGCATGATTGCTACAGGACACGGGCCATTATTATACCATAATGTTGTCGAACTGACTGGACGCTATCGCAAGTGGAGCCAAACCCAAGCCAAAGCAGAAACAGCGGTTGGGATATTTTACGTTTCCGAATATGGGTATAGCGATCGCCTAGCGCAATCAATAGCCAACGGTGTTAGCAAAACTGGTGTTGGTGTAGAGATAGTAGACTTAGGCGGAGTCGTTGACTTACAAGAGTTGCGGGAACTAGTTAGCCGCTGTACCGGATTGGTAGTTGGGATGCCCCCTGCTTCTGGTTCTGCTAACATCCAAGCAGCACTCAGTACCATCTTAGGGTCAGCTAAAGAAAAGCAAGCTATCGGCGTATTTGAAACCGCAGGTGGAGATGACGAACCAGTAGACCCTTTAATGAGTAAATTTCGTAACTTAGGTTTGATAACAGCATTTCCAGCGATTCGGATTAAACAAACGCCTACAGAAAATATTTATAAACAATGTGAAGAAGCAG
This sequence comes from Desmonostoc vinosum, assembly GCF_059505385.1. Taxonomy (NCBI): domain Bacteria; kingdom Bacillati; phylum Cyanobacteriota; class Cyanophyceae; order Nostocales; family Nostocaceae; genus Desmonostoc; species Desmonostoc vinosum. The sequence continues at coordinate 16,685 of NZ_JCACKM010000116.1, read as the reverse complement.
GAACAGACATAGGACAATGGGTAACACGCGATCGCAGCATCAAAGCGATGAAATCCTTGGGTGCTGACCTCGACAAAGCACTAGGTAGACTCAGCGGTGGGTTGTATATTATTACCGCCAAAAAAGGTGATGTTTCCAGCGCTATGTTAGCATCATGGGTGAGTCAAGCCAGTTTCAAACCCTTGGGATTATCCATTGCAGTAGCGAAAGACCGGGCAATTGAATCATTAATGCAAGTAGGCGATCGCTTTGTACTCAACGTCTTAGAAGAAGGCAACTACCAAAAACTCATGAAACACTTTTTAAAGCGGTTCGCCCCTGGTGCAGATCGTTTTCAAGGTGTTAGAACCCAAGCAGCCCAAAACGGTGCCCCCATTCTCACCGATGCCTTAGCCTACATCGAGTGTGAAGTCATCAGCAGAATGGACTGTGGTGACCACTGGGCAGTGTATAGCACAGTTTATGCCGGACGAGTATCTGACCCAGACGCTTTAACAGCTGTCCACCATCGTAAGGTTGGAAATCACTACTAAGTGAGGGAGTGGGGAGTAGGGAGTAGGGATTAGGGGGAGCATGGGAGGCAAGGGGAGCAGGGGAAGAATAAATAATTACGAATTCCCCAATCCCCAGTCCCCAATCCCCAGTCCCCAATCCCCAGTCCCCAGTACCCAGTCCCCAATCCCCAACAAAGCCATGCTACAAAACAAACCCCGTGACGTTCAGGTCTATCCCATTGCTACAGATACAAGAGTACTGCGATCGCGCAGTTGGACAAGGCTCAGATTTGAAATTGAATATGCTCTTGCTAAAGGTACAACTGCAAATTCCTATTTAATTGAAGGCGATAAAGTTGCGCTGATTGACCCTCCAGGGGAGACGTTTACACAAATTTATCTCGAAGCGTTGCAGCAACGTTTTGATGTCAAACAGTTAGATTATGTGATTTTGGGACATGTCAATCCCAACCGGGCGACAACTTTAAAAGCTTTGCTAGAAATCGCGCCTGAAATCACCTTTGTGTGTTCCAATCCAGGGGCGATTAATTTGCGTGGGGCACTAGAAAATCCAGATTTGCCAATTATCGTCATGCGTGGCGATGAAACTTTGGATTTAGGTAAAGGACATGATTTGCAATTTATTCCTACACCTAACCCCAGATATGCAGATGCGCTTTGCACTTACGACCCACAAACAGAAATTCTCTACTCAGATAAAATATTTGGGGCGCATGTTTGTGGTGATCAGATATTTGATGAAGGCTGGGAAGTCTTCAATGAAGATCGACGCTATTATTTTGATTGTCTCATGGCTCCCCATGCCCGACAAGTTGAGACAGCATTGGATAAACTTGCAGATTTGCCCGTGCGAATGTACGCCACTGGGCACGGGCCTTTAGTACGCTACGGTTTAATCGAACTGACCAAAGCTTATCGAGAATGGAGTCAACAGCAGACATCTGCTGATACAACAGTAGCGTTGATCTATGCATCAGCTTACGGCAATACAGCTACCTTAGCTCAAGCGATCGCTCGTGGGATTACAAAAGCGGGTGTTGCAGTAGAATCAATCAATTGCGAGTTTGCTGATCTAGAAGAAATTCGTGGTGCTGTCGAAAAATCCGCTGGCTTTGTCATCGGTTCACCTACCCTTGGCGGACACGCACCCACACCCGTGCAAACCGCTTTAGGGATTGTCCTATCCACCGCGACTAATAATCAACTTGCTGGTGTCTTTGGTTCATTTGGCTGGAGTGGGGAAGCGGTTGATTTAATCGAAGGCAAACTCAAGGATGCTGGCTATCGGTTTGGTTTTGATCCTATTCGCGTCAAATTCAAACCCAACGATGTCACCTTACAGTTATGTGAAGAAGCGGGAACCGATTTCGCCCAAGCATTAAAGAAAGCGAAAAAAGTGCGATCGCAAAGTGTTCCTGCTACTAGTGTAGAACAAGCTGTTGGTAGACTTGTTGGTTCACTGTGCATTGTCACAGCCAAGCAAGGCGATATATCCAGTGCTATGTTAGCTTCTTGGGTATCTCAAGCCAGTTTTAATCCCCCTGGTTTAACTATCGCCGTTGCTAAAGACAGGGCTGTAGAAACTTTGACACACTCAGGTAACAAATTTATCCTCAATATCCTCAAAGAAGGTAATCACTTAGGGTTAATGAAACACTTCCTAAAGCCTTTTGGGCCAGGACAAGACCGATTTGCTGATGTTGCTGCTCAAGAAACTGAAAATGGCACTCCTGTACTTGCTGATGCTTTAGCATACCTTGAATGTTCAGTGCATACCCGCATGGAATCTGGCGACCACTGGCTTGTATACGCAACAGTAGATGATGGCAAAGTGCTAAATCAAGATGGCGTCACAGCGGTGCATCATCGCAAGTCAGGCAGTCATTATTAAATAATTCGTAATTCGTAATTCGTAATTCGTAATGACGCTCCTTCGTCGCTACCGCTAACGCTAACGTAATTCGTAATTAATTGAGGAATGGGGGATTGGGGAATTCGTAATTATTTATTCTTTCTCTGCTCCCCCTGCCTCCCCTGCCGCCTACTCCTCATTCTTCAGAGAGTGAAACTTATTGCACAGCTTATATCTAAAGGTTCTATCGAGTTTTCGATAAATTCCCTAGTCTAAATCTTGGAGTTGATTTCAGCACAGGGGAAAACTTTATATGACAACTAATCTATCTAATAATATCAACAAGGATATCAATGGATCGCTTGTGACTGGTATTCTTTTGATTATCTTCGGAATTGTTGCGATCGCTATACCTGCTATTTCAACAATTTTCGCTGAAACTTGGTTTGCTTTAATCCTGATATCTTCTGGATTTGCCAAGCTAGTTTACGCTACTCAAACACGCCAGCAGGGCGGCTTCATTTGGAAGCTGCTGTTAAGCGGACTTTACGTTGCCACTGGTGTAATGTTGTTCATTTATCCTCGCACAGGTATCTTGACGCTAACTCTGTTGTTAGGCAGCTTTTTGTTGACTGAAGGCGTATTCGAGCTGATTTTAGCTTTCCGCTTGCGCCCACAACAAAACTGGGCTTGGGTATTGGGTGATGGCATCATCACTCTCATATTGGGTGCGATGATTTGGTTTCAATGGCCCTTTAATGCACCTTGGCTGATTGGCACTTTGGTAGGTGCTAGCGTTCTCTTCACTGGCATCTCCAGAGTTATGCTATCGCTCAATACGCGTTCCTTCTTAAAAGGATCTGACTCTGCTGCTTAATAGACCTTTAGTTTCCCACGCCAGTTTGCACAACGGGTGGCTTCCCGCAGGGTAGCGACTGGCGTTTAAGTAATTCGTAATTCGTAATGACGCGACGCTCCTGTGTCGCTCTAAGCGAAGCTATGCCGTAGGCTTTACGCTAACGCTATCGAGGACTCGCTCTAAGCGAAGCTATGCCGCAGGCTTTACGCTGCGCTAACGTAATTCGTAATTAAAAATCCAGGTTTTTTGGAATACATGACTTTTTTCCCTTGACAATCTACACAACAGAAATGTCATACTTGCGTTAGTCCTAATAGAAGCCCCATCTAAAACACAAAAATCTAGGTTTTTTGAGATACATGACTTTTTTCCCTTGACAATCTACACAACAAAAATGTCATACTTGCGTTAGTCCTAATAGATCTCTCCCTTACCTAAACACCATAGTTTTGAAACTCTCTCACCTGCTAAACTAACGCCAAGCTAATAAAAATTCCCAGTCTGATTTTTATGCTTTAACATAAGTATTTGATACTACTAAAATTAAAAGCTAAGACAAAAAAGTCCTTCATTTTACTGGATTGTCACGTTTCTCCTCACGATAGATGTCAGCAAGCTACAAGATATTTATACTAAGAACTATAGTAGTTATATAATGTGATAAATCGTCTACTTCTTGATAAGTAGAACGGTGAGAAATTGTTTAGTTTTATTAGAAAACTAGTAATTTTTAACAAGGAAAATTGCTGTTAGATAGCTGATTAACTCTCGCAGTTTACCATTAGTCATAAACATAAAAAAATTGCTTGGTAAAAAACGGCTGTTTAACCCCAAAAGTCCCTCAATAGGATAGAAATAAATGATTTTGGACAAAAATAAGCCGCATGAACAGGCAAAAACATTATACTCTCCAATTACTAGCCAAGTAATTAATATTGGGTCAGTGAAATACTATTTTTTTCATAAATTAAAGTTATTGATTCCTGGCTTACTGGGTATAGGGCTATTGACCGCTAGTTGCGGCTCGTTACCTAAAGAATCAGCCAAGGCACAATCTCAGCGTGCTGATAGTGAACAAGGCAATAAAGCCAAGGCTGTAGATGTAGCGATCGCTCGCACTAGTTTATTGGAAAAACAACCAGATTATACAGGTACAACAACACCATTTCAAACAGTATCACTGCGATCGCAAGTAGAAGGGCGACTGTTAGCCTTAAACCTCGATGTTGGAGATACAGTTAGCCGGGGACAGCTAGTTGGACAGTTAGACGATGCCCTGTTGTTGACAACATTAAGACAAGCAGAAGCTGAACTCGCAGCTCTCAAATCAGAAGTAGCCAGAGCAACGGCACAAGTAAGCAACGCCCGTGCAGAAGTAGAAAGATTGCGGCTACAACTAGTACAAGCTCAAGCCGATTCCCAACGCCAGCAGAAATTGTTCAAAGAAGGAGCGATAGCCGAACAAACTGCCCAGCAAGCAAGTACTCAGACGCAAACAGCAGCGCAGGCACTACGGGCGGCGCAAGAGCAAGTCCGTACAGAACAGCAAGCCGTCGCCGCTGCTCAAGGTAGAGTATTTGCCCAACAGGCTTTAGTTGCCCAAGCCAAAGAGCGCCGCTCCTATACGCGTTTGACATCCCCAATTAATGGCGTAGTCACACAAAAAGTCATAGAACCAGGTAATCTACTACAAACAGGTAGCGAAGTCCTGAAAATTGGCGACTTGAACCGAGTCAAGGTCATCGTGCAAGTTTCCGAAAGAGAAATAGCATTAGTTCAAGTTGGGCAATCTGCACAAGTGCGTTTAGATGCTTTACCCAATCAAACATTAGTGGGGAGAGTGACGCGCATTTCTCCCGCTGCGGATGCAACCGCTCGTTTACCTTACATACCCGTAGAGATAGTAATTCCCAACAATCAAGGAAAAATTGGTAGTGGATTGCTGGCACGGGTAAATTTTGCCAACCAAACACTACAGCAAGTAGTGGTTTCCCAAACAGCTATTCAAGAATTAGCAACAGCACAAACAAATAATAAAGCTGTCGAGCAGAGAAATCAGAGAACCGAGTTACAACAGCATACTGGCACAATATTTGTAGTCAAAGACACAGAAGGTAACAATAAGGTAACAGCACGTGCTGTGACTCTGGGGAAAAAAGCTGATGGCAAAGTGGAAATTTTATCTGGTTTGCAACAGGGAGAGCGCTATGTTGTTCGTAGCGGTCAGCCTCTAAAAGATGGGGACACTGTACGTCTATCAATTCTTTCCGAAACATCTTCCACAGGCAATTCAAAATGACGTTTGAGTTTTTCATTTTGCATTTTTAATTGGAATAGAGTGACAGTAATGCAGCAAGTAAACAACGGTGGCGGATTTAGTATCAGCGCCATATCAATTCGTCAGCATATCGGCACACTCATGCTTACCCTAGCAGTGATAGTACTAGGTGTATTTTTTATCGTTAAACTACCTGTAGATTTACTACCATCAATTACTTATCCTCGAATTGGTGTGCGGATACAAGCACCTGGCATTTCCCCTGATGTAGCAATTGATGAAGTCACAAGACCTTTAGAAGAAGCTTTTACAGCTACCGAGGGTGTCATACAAGTTTTTTCCCAAACTCGTGAAGGACAGGTCAGCTTAGATTTGTATTTTCAACCGGGAGGAAATATTGACCAAGCCTTAAACGATGCCACAGCTGCTTTTAACAGAGCTAGAAGCACACTGCCAGACACCATCGAAGAACCTCGCTTATTTAAAGTTGATCCTTCTCAGTTACCCGTTTATGAATTTGCATTAACTTCGCCTTCCCTAGAAGGAGTTGATTTGCGTGTTTTTGCGGAAGAAGAACTAGCACGGGAACTAGGTGTAGTACCAGGTGTAGCAGGGGTGGATGTATCAGGAGGAGTTCAAGAAGAAGTTAGGGTCAATATTGATTTAGACCGCTTGCAAGCTTTGGGTGTAGGTTTAACGGATGTTTTAGACGAACTGAGAGACCGCAACCAAGACATTTCTGGCGGTCGGATTTTGGGACAAAATTCTGAGCCATTAACCCGCACCGTCGGCCGTTTCCAAAATGCCAACCAAATCAAAGACCTCTCCTTTGAAGTTTCTTCCTCCTCATCTTCCTCATCTTCCTCATCCCCCACCCCCAACCGCCGCGTCTACCTACGGGATTTTGCTGAAGTTATTGATGGTTCAGAACAACAACGGATATACGTTTTACTCAATGGGGAACAAGCTGTAAAAGTCAGTATTCAAAAGCAACCAGATGCTAATACGATCGCCGTTGTTGATGGTGTAAAAAAGCGTCTGGAAGAACTGCGTAACTCTGGTGTAATTACTGAAGGAACAGTGATCACGCCCACTTTGGATGAGTCGCAATTTATCCGCAACTCTATCCTGAATGTTACCAGTTCTGGATTAATTGGCACATTATTAGCTGCGATCGCCGTTCTTTTATTTCTTGGTTCCCTACGACAAACTTTTATTATTGTTCTTGCCATTCCCTTAGCCACTTTAGCTGCCATCATCTTGATGGGGCTATTTGGCTTATCCCTTAACGTTTTCAGCTTGGGTGGTTTGGCTTTGGGTGTGGGGATTGTGGTGGATAACTCCATCGTGATGTTGGAGAACATTGCCGAAGGTGCCGGCATGACTCCTGGCAAAGATACCAAAACCCGCTTGAGTCAGCAACAACTAATTTCTCAGGCTGAACAAAGTAGTCAGGAAGTAGAATCAGCTTTGGTTGCTTCTACCAGTACCAACTTGGTAGCCGTGTTACCGTTTTTGCTGATTGGTGGTTTTATTGCCCTGCTATTCAATGAACTAATTCTTACCATTAGCTTTTCCGTGGCAGCTTCGATTTTGATTGCCGTTACCGTCGTGCCAATGCTGGCTTCTCGGATGTTGGCATGGCGATTTTCCAGTCGCTTAAGCCAATTTTGGCTACTGCGAGAATTTAATCGTCGCTTTGATGCTTCTACCAGGGGATATGGGAGATTTTTAGCTGGGGTGTTGCGCTGGCGGTTAGTCACGGTAGCGATCGCACTTGTATTGTTTGGGGGTAGTAGTCTATGGATGGCTCCCCAAATTCCCCAAGAAATTCTCCCCCGCATTAACACCGGACAAGCCAACTTAAACGCCCAGTTTCCCCCCGGCACACCCCTAGAAACGAACCGTAAAGTCATGGCTGCGGTGGATGATATTCTCCGCAAACAACCAGAAACAGAATACGTGTTTTCCACATCTGGCGGTGCCCTTTTTAGCAACGTTACCAACGCTAATCCTTTACGGGGTACCAGCAACATCACCCTAAAACCAGGTACAGATGTCGAAGCTTATGTCGAACGAGTTACTCAAGAGTTTGACAAGCTGAATTTAGCAGGAATTCGCTTACGTCTGGCTCCTGGTCAAGTGCGGGGTTTAATTCTCAATAACTCTCCGGTACGTGGTGCTGATGTTGACCTGATTCTTCAGGGTAATAACACCAGTGTTTTAGAGAAAGCTGGTCACCAGGTGTTAGCAGCTTTGGAAGAGCAAGTTACTTCGGTAAGATTTCGTCCCGATGCTGATGATCGCCAACCAGAAGTTCAAATTATTCCTGATTGGGAAAGAGTTGCCGCTTTGGGGCTAAATACTACAGACATCGGAGAAACGATTCAAACTGCGATCGAAGGGAGTATACCAACTCAATTGCAACGTGGCAACCGTTTAGTTGATGTCCGCGTGCAGTTGGATGAAGCATCGGTGCAAACACCTTCTCAATTGGAGAGGTTGCCCTTGTTTGTAGAAAATAATCGCCAAGTAAGATTGAGTGATGTTACCAAAATTGTAGAAGCTCAAGCTCCTGGAGAAATTCAACGCATCAACCAGCGTCAGGTTTTCTTAATTGCTGGCAGTTTGACTGAGGGAGCTAGCCTTAGTAGTGCTTTAGCCCAAGTGAATACGGCAATGGCTAGTATAGATTTGCCTGAAGGTGTGAGCGTATTACCTAGTTCCGCAGCTGAATCTAATCGGCAATTGCAAAGCTCTCTGCAACTATTAGGTGGATTAGCTACCTTTTTAGTTTTTGTGGTGATGGCGGTACAATACAATTCTTTGGTTGACCCATTGGTAATTATGTTTACAATCCCACTAGCATTAGCTGGGGGTGTTTTTGGACTTTATATTACTCAGACTGCTATTGGTGCGACGGTGATAGTCGGCGCAGTATTACTGGTGGGTATTGTGGTCAACAACGCCATCATTATGGTGGAATTGGCCAATCAAATTCTAGAACGGGAACAGGTTGACCGCAAAACGGCGATTTTAAAAGCTGCCCCACAACGGTTACGTCCAGTATTAATGACTACTATTACTACTGTTTTAGGGATGTTTCCGCTGGCGTTGGGAATTGGGGAAGGTTCGGAGTTTTTGCAACCATTGGGTGTAGTGGTGTTTTCTGGTTTGTCTCTGGCAACAGTGTTAACGCTGTTTATTATTCCTTGTTTTTATACGCTGTTGCACGATTTATTGGGTGGGAGTTGGACGAAGCCGATGTCAGTATGGTTGAGGGGATGGAGGAAAGGGTTTGGCGATTCGCGTTCTAGAGTTGGGATGCCTAAATTATTTTTACGAACCGCCAAGGACGCTAAAGACACCAAAGAGAAGAAAGAGATTGATAAAATCTAGATATTAAGCTCCTAATTAGAGCTTTGTAAGAAAATTAGAGCTTTATTGCTGGTGTTATCTCGGAGCTTTTTCTTTTTTTAACCGTTTACTACAGATTCTTTAAAGTTTCGCGAATTTAGAGGTGGTAGTGTTTTATAAGTTGACAAAGGCTAAGTGAAGATCGTCTAAATAGACCGGGTTTTTACTGAAAAGGTAGGATAAAGGTTTTATCCGTGATATTCCCGTTGCCGAGTCAGAAACAATACAAAACCAAAGGATCAAGAGAATGCGTCTGAGAAAGCTAGTCAGCTATGGGATTTTTGTCCTGGTGTTCGTCATTGGGTTCGGTTTCACGACAGTTGCCCGTGGTAATGGTAATAGCTATCCACCCCCAATTCCCCAGGTAACGTTCGCCCAACAAACTAGCGATCTCATGCTCAGCACGTTGTTCGCAGCACTGACGCAGGAATTTGACGAAACTACGGTGGATAATGTAGAGCAGGGTAAGCAGTCTATCTCGCTGATATTTAATGATGAAAATAAGGATATGCGGTTGGTCGGTACTGTTGGCCCGTTGCGAGAAAACGATCGCCCTCGTGATGACTTCGAGCGTCAGGCAAACGCGCTAGCGTTGACGACAGGGGAGCCATTGACGTCAGTTCAGCGCGTGAGTGGTCAATGGTACTATCGACGCTCAGTTCCCTTGACCAACTTCAGAGCAGAGTGTGCGCTCTGCCACGCCAATTATCCAGCCGGCCCTACATCAGATAAGGTGGGTGCGCTCATGCTCAGAGTGCCGATTAGAAACTATTAGTTCTCGAAAAATTTCTGTTGCAAAAGGCGATCTGGTCAGTATGACTGCGATCGCCTTTTTGATTTCTCTTGTCAAAATCAGCATAAAATGCCAAAAAACCTGGTCATCACGACCAGGTTTTTGTGGGATATATTCCCCAGGCTAGTTATAGAAGTTCAGTATAAACCGCTTGTTCTGTTAATGACTACAACGTCTGGGTTAAAAGTTCCAGAAAATTACAACTTCATTATCTAGGGATGTGTAGCTTGCCGCCGTAGGCATCACTAATCCCAGAGAACCATGTAGACAAATATATACTACAAATGTATTATTGATATTAGTCTTAACTACAAATGCTACAAATTCGATGATCAGCAGATTCTCTTCAACCATTAGTAGTGTGATGCATTGCCAAACCAGCAGAGGTTTAGGCAGAGTTGTTGTGCTGTTTGCGTTTGAGGGAATATATTTGTTCGTAGGCGGTAAATCTGCAAGTCTTGATATTTTTGGAGCAATTGCCGGATGGCTGAATTTAGACCAACTTATTCAAAGCGGGAGGTGCAAGTGTTTGCTAGCACCGATATCAGGCAAAAAGTTGACCCCCGCTTTTGATAACCAGATGCGGGGGTTATTTTTTTAGGAGTGAATTAACGTATGGAAGCTCAGCAGCAAAGTCAGCAACCACACATATTACAAAACTCGGTAGTAGTGTTTTCCAAAAACTACCTACCACTGGCACGCATCAACATTAAACGCGCAATTGTGTTGTTAATCACGGGTCAGGCAGAGTCTTTGGATTTCAGCAATACGAAGCTTTGGGAAGTGCGTTCACCTAGTATCGTACTACAAGTGCCCGAACATATTCGTCTAACTGTTGGCAATCCTGAGCGGCACTGGAAAGTACCGCCTGTAAATCGGCGTGAGGTGTTAAAGCGTGATAACCATACCTGTCAATACTGCGGTAGCACTAAACGTCTCACGCTTGACCATGTAATCCCCCGCTCCAAAGGTGGACAACACAGTTGGGACAACGTTGTAACCGCATGTGAAAAGTGTAACTCAACTAAGAGCGATCGCTTACCTCACGAAACGGCAATGGTGTTGAAAACTAAGCCTAAAGCCCCAATTCACCCAGCAGTCGCATTTGCTGAACAATTCTGGAGCGCCCAACGCATCAGTGAGAGCGAGTAATTCACTTCCAACCTGATGAGCTTTTAAGTTGCATAGTTCAAACCGCTCTTAAGACGCGGGGACGCGGGGACACGGGGACGCAAAGATGTAATTTGAATGACGATTAGCTTACAACCATTAGATAACCTTGCTCTCTCACATCTTTAACTGGTTGCGGCGTAAAGCCTCCGGCATAGCTTCTCTACGAGACGCTACGCGGTAAGCGCAGCGATGCCCGCAGGGCTTTACGCTTAGAGCCTCGGAGTCCCCCACCATACATATTTACACCCAGTCCCCAGTCCCCAATCCCCAATCCCTTTTAAGATTGTGCGATTAACTCACGATACACTGTCAGTGTTTCTTGATGAACGCGGGCAACATTTAACCATGCGAGGTTTTGATTTGCTCGATTTTTCCACTCGTGTAGCATATCTGAATTGCTCAGTAGTTGCGATAAAACGTTGGCTAAAGCATTACTATCTTTTGCTGGCACTAACAAACCTGCCTGTCCATGTTCTAAGGCTTCAGGAATTCCGTCTACTTGAGTACCAATAATAGCTGTTCCAGCTTCTCTGGCTTCTGAAATGACCAAAGGGCAGGGGTCACGATGGGAAGCAAGGATAAATATGTCACAAGATTTTAAGTAGCGTTGAGGTTCTGGTTGAAAGTTTTCAAAATGAATGCGTCCCGCTACAGAAGTTGCCTGTGCTTGCGCCTCGAATAATTCTTTATCTGGCCCATTGCCGACAAGATAAAGATGAGCTTGGGGAAAATTTGGGGCAATTTGCTCAAAGGCAGTGATCAACTCAGCTATTCCTTTTCGTTTATACATTCCGGCTACGGTAGCGATCGCCGGTCGTTGTAATTCCAAAGCTTGGTATTCTTGTATTTGACGGGTGCGAGGACTACCTAAAGTGCCGTTGCAGATCACTACTAGCTTGTTCTCTGGGATACCACGTTTTACCATAGATGTGCGTACAGCCTGACTCACAGCAATCACTTTTTGGGCTAAACCCATTAGTAAACTGGCTCGCTGAAACTCGTTGTGTACTGTGGAAACCAAAGCATACTTGTGCGGATATCTGAGAATACGTGCTAACACGATTCCTGTCATCATATGGGCATGAACGATATCTGGTTGAAATTCTTTAGCGATCGCTCGATAACGCCTAGCTGCTTGAATTATACTTAGCGGTTTTCTGGTTTGGTCTAATTGATAGTGTTTGACACCATAAACAGCTAGTAATTCCTCGTATTTTCCACCAGCAGAAATTACCGCTACTTCATGACCAGCTTTTGCTTGTAGGCAAGCCAGATCCACAGCCACATTCACAATCCCGTTACCTATCTCTTGAATATGGTTTAAGATATGTATTATTCGCATTATGCCTGAAAAAACGTCAAAAATTCAGATAAGTAACTGAGTATATATAAACATCATCCCCAAGGTTATCGACAGCATTTTATGATTAGTTAGTAATGAATAAAACTCACTGTTAACTAATAAATAATCACAGTCTTAACCAGCTATTTATACCAATTCGCTATTTAGCAAATTAGATGCAGCAAAACTTTCCTGGTTTATATTTGTTGCCTGATTTTAGAGAATTGGTATTACTCTCTAAATACTGATTTGCAATAGACTGATCCGGAAGTTTGAAAATCTGTCTAGATCAGCGTTTTAAATTGACACTCTCCGGGCTAAAGCCACGGAGATTCTGTAATCTACCTTGTTACTTGCTCTAATAGGCTTTCGCCTAAAAGAGTAGCGGCAACGAGTCCTACAGCGTTACTTTGGACGTGCCCCGTCCTAACTTGTCTTGCAAGATTCAAAATGTTAATTGCTGCATTTTCATCCCTATGCAAACTACATCCACAACTGCAAACGTGGGTACGAGTTGATAGGGATTTTTTAACGATTACACCACAGTTTGAACATTTTTGTGATGTGTAATGTGGTGCTACGGCAACAGCTAACTTACCAAATTTACCAGCAAAATACTCAATCCATTGCCTAAACAAATACCAGCTAGCGTCAGCAATTGACTTAGCCAAACAATGGTTTCTGAGTAGATTACGCACTTGCAGGTTTTCATAGGCTACTAAGTCGTTAGACTTGCATACGTTACGCGCTATTCTCTTAGCGTGTTCATTCCGTTGCCTACTTATTCTTAGGTGCTTTCTGGCAAATATAGCTCTAGCCTTTTTACGTCCTAATGAACCTTTTTTCTTTTTGTAAATGCGTCTTTGAGCGTGCTTAACTGATTTTTCAATCTTTTTTAAAAACTTTGGATTAGCCTCTTGATGACCGTTAGAATCGGTGTAAAAACTTTCTAACCCAACATCTAAACCGATTTCATTACCTGTTGATGGTTGAATATTTGAAACTTCAACATCAATACAAAACTGACAGTAATAGCCATCGGCACGGCGTACCAATCTAACACGCTTAATTGTTTTAACAGGGTAAGTTTGAATATCCCACTTACCTAACAATTTTAACTCACCAATACCTTTTTTATCAGTTATGGTAATACGGCGTTTAGTTGGGTTTATTTTCCAGCCTGATGTCTTGTACTCAACTGAGCGATTATCATGCTGAAATCTTGGATACCCTTTTTTACCTGATACTTTCTTTTTGCAATTTTCGTAAAACCTTGATATTGCTAACCATGCTCTTTCGGCTGATGATTGCACCGCCATTGAATTTAAGTTAGCCACAAATTTAAATTCGTTGCGTAGTTCCGTTGAATACTTATTGAGCGCAAATCTATCAATTTTCGACTCTCTTGGCGCATCCATCCAATACCTCAAACACTTATTTCTAATGAATTGAGTTGTTTTGATGGCTTCCTCAATAGCTAAATATTGAAGTTTCTTCGCTTTAATTTTGTATTCTAGAACTAGCAACTTAATCACCTCCTTGTTGTTTATGTATTATGTCGATTATACTATATATTTATACAAACTTACAATAGGTTATTTCGGAAAATGGTAGCTTTTACACCAGATGAATATAGGCATGAGGGGAATGCTATATCATTACTCAATTACCACTTTGTTTTTATTCCTAAACGTAGAAAAAAAGTTCTGGTCAATGAGATAGCCGAACGACTTCAGCAAATCATCTGTGATGTTTGCAATGAGAATAGATGGAAGATTATTGCGATGGAAATCATGCCAGACCATGTACATTTATTTTTAAATGCAAAGCCGACAGACAATCCATCCCAAATGATGAACAAAATTAAAGGCAGAGCATCACATCATTTAAGAAAAGAGTTTCCCGAACTACTCAAGTTACCAACACTATGGACACCAAGCTATTTTGTATCGACTGCTGAGAACATCAGTACAGAATCAGTTAAACGATATATTGAACAACAACGAGATTGAAAACAGTACAAAGGCGTAAACGCCTTCAGGCAGCTTTGATCCCCTGCCTGAAGTACGAGATACGGCGCTGTCTGCCTGTCTCTCAGGGGTTTTCAGCATGCCTTTCTTATAAACTATAGTAGCGCAAGTCTTTGCGCTACTACTAGGGGCTAATTTAGACAGTCGTAATGTCTTTTTCTTTTTCTGCCAACAACTCATCTATTTTGGCAGTGTACTTGTTTGTTAGTTTTTGCAGTTTGTCTTGCTGATCCCGTGCTTCGTCTTCAGGAATTTCGGCGTTTTTTTCCAGTTTCCGAATGGTGTCTATGACATCACGGCGAATGTTGCGGATAGCAACACGACCTTCTTCAGCATACTTAGCAGCAATTTTTACTAGCTCTTTACGGCGATCGCTAGTTAAGGGCGGAATATTCAGCCGAATTACAGAACCGTCGTTGCTGGGTGTTAAACCCACATCCGACATCGAAATCGCCTTTTCAACGATGTTTAAACTGCTGCGATCGTAAGGCTGAATTAAAATCGTTGAAGCATCTGGTGTGGTGATATTTGCCAGTGATTTTAGGCCAGTGGGCGAACCGTAGTAGTCCACCATCACTTTATCTAATAAACTCGCATTGGCGCGACCAGTGCGAATTGTGTTAAAAGATCGTTGAGTTGCCTCAACGGTTTTTTGCATCGTAGTTTCAGCTTCAGCTAATTTCACAAGAACCTCCCACAAGGGTGCCGATGGATTCTCCCATGACTGCACGGTGGATGTTACCTCGCACCGTGAGGTCAAATACAAGAATTGGGATGTTATTTTCTTTACACAAGGCAATCGCAGTACTATCCATTACCCGCAAATCTTGGGCCAAAACGTGTGCGTATGTGAGGCTATTGTAACGTTTGGCTTGGGGATAAATTTGGGGGTCAGCATCGTACACTCCGTCTACCTTGGTAGCTTTAAAAATCACTTCAGCATCAATTTCTGCGGCTCTTAAGGCCGCAGTCGTATCTGTGGTAAAGAAGGGATTTCCAGAACCAGCACCAAAAATTACCACCCGCCCTTTTTCAAGATGACGGATGGCACGACGACGAATATACGGTTCCGCTAATTCTTGCATAGCGATCGCGGTTTGCACCCGCGTCTGTACCCCTATTCGTTCTAGCGAATCTTGCAGCGTCATGGCATTCATTACCGTGGCAATCATCCCAATGTAGTCAGCGGTTGCCCTGTCCATCCCCGCTGACGCCGCTTTGACGCCACGAAAAATATTGCCGCCGCCAACAACGATCGCAATTTGAACGCCAGTGGCTATCACCTCTGCTACTTCTTGCGCTATCTCTTTGACCACTTCTGGATCAATACCATAGCCCATGTTGCCCATTAAGGCTTCACCGCTTATCTTGAGTAAAACCCGTCGGTAATTCGTTCCCATGAAGTCACGCTTTATCAGAAAAGTTGCAATTGCCTCCAATTTAAGATAACAGCACAGTGACTATCTATGTCTATATATATTTTTAGTTACGCCAAATTAATAAACTACCTATGGGTTCTGTTTGAGCTAAATATATCTCTTGACCTTTAAATAACGAGGCGATCGCACTCCTGAAATAATCATCCGCTGCCACTAAAGAACTTTGGGGATGATTATCAATTTTACCTCTGTAGCGCACTATACCAGTATTATCGATTAAAAAGGCCATTGGTGTTTTAATTGCACCAAAGCTACGAGTTACATCTTGGGTAGAATCCCATAGGTAGGGAAAATTGAGTTGATGATGCTTGGCAAAAGCTTTCATCTGCTCAAAGCTTTCTGTAGAATCGCGATTGACACCACTGCCATTCATGCCAATTAATGTAAAGCCACTTGCGGCAAATTCTGCTTGAAGATTTTTCAGCTTATCTAGATATAAACTCACATAAGGGCAGTGGTTGCACATGGAAATGACACCAACTGCACGGAACTTTTCGAGATAACGACTAAGATGATGTACTCGATCATCAATTCCTGGCAGTTCAAAATCTGGCGCATAGCTGCCAACGGGAGTGTTAATTGTTTCTAGTATGGTCATCTTCTATGGCTCTAAGGAACTAGGAACAGACAAAATACTGTTAAATTCAGCGTCAGTTTCCAGATGCAATTCATCTTATAGCCGATGCTTGATATCATATGATTTTATAAACGAATTTAACTCCGGTAAATTGTAAAACTACTGAATCTACCGCTAATGCCGATTATTGCAATTCACAATATTTTCATATAAACGCCGCCAAAAATGAGCAGCGCTCTTTAATGTCATACGTTTGTAAAATAATAAACTAATCTGCTTTTAATTTGCATCTTTAGGTAGTAGGCAGAATTTAGTCAGAATAAGTTTAATCAGTTAGCAAGTGAAAATACACACTGTCTAAGAGGCTGTTTGAAAAGTCAGGTAGTTTGTAAAAAAACTCTCTCAGTGTA
>NZ_JCACKM010000115.1:0-21891 GCF_059505385.1 Desmonostoc vinosum | reverse complement strand
TGCCACTCTTGAAATGTACGGAGTTTTTTCAAAAATCAAATAGGATTCCTATAGTAACAATAGGTATAGTTGCAGCAACAGCAATAGTGCCAGTGTCAAAACTAACTGTTGTAGACAAATTTCGGCGTGGTGGTAAACCAGGATTAGCGCCATTTCTGCTATTTTCAGCAGCATCTAACGCGCGACAAACCTCAAAAAAAGCTTGAGGAATTTGGGTTGATTTTAAAGTTCCAGAAGTGCCGGGGTCAAAAGTACTCATCTTGTTCTCGTCGTAAATAATATCGTGTCAGCCAAGGTTAACAGCCTATCGAGCTTGTCTAAGATGGACGCAAAGCGACTTAAAGCTTGGGAAGCAGTGCTGACAGCACCAGCAGCAGCAGCGGCCGCACTGCCAGCCGCTGCCATAGCAGCCCCCGCTAATGCTGCGGCGGCCGCCGCGGCCACTAAAATTGCTTTCAATTCTTTAAGTTCCGCTCGTACATTTTCAGCCTCAGCTGTAGCACGATAGGCATTTGCATCAGCTTGATAGGCAGTTTTTAATGCTTCTTTTGCTAGCTTACGGGCATATTCATCTACGCTAGTCGGTTTATTTTTCAGTACTTGTAATTCAGCTTTGATTGCGTTAATTTGTTGCTGTAAATTACTGCAACAATCGCATTTATCAGCACAATTTAAAGCCTGTTGTAAATTATTAATTGTACTGGCTGATGACATAGTTTCTAACTACAATTTTTACTTGCTAATTGGCTAGATAAAGACTCGATTTGATTCCAGTCATTAGTAGTTAAACAAACCTTCCCAGGGGGCAGTAATTGTTAGGGTCAATGCAGAGATTAGGCGCAGCACAACCAGGAGAAGAAACGCCACAAGCTGATTGACAATCAGCTAAAGAGGCATAACTGCCAGGGGTATTGTATGCTGTAGCCAATGCACAAACTCCATTGATGCAATCGTATTTAGGCTCTGCGGGACACTGCGAATTGTTAGGGTCTTCAGTAATAGTCCATGAAGCTGCCCAGATATTTGTTTTTATGTCGTTTAGTACCAAAAAGTAAGCTTGGCAGTTAACATAATATCCATCCGGTACTGTTGCTATAACGGTTGTAATTGTAGTTGCACGTCTCCACGAATCTACAAAAACATTGTTCCCCTGCACCATTGCACCATTCTGTCTAAAAGAGGTGCAATTTTGACCCCTTGTTTTCCAGCATTTAGTACTCATTAATAATCATCCGGGTCGATTGTTCCAAAGGTGTCTATTCTGGCGAGATTTATTGTTAGTTGGTCTACTCTATATTGCGCGTTATTCGTTCCTCTGTAAGCAAAGTTAGGGTAGCCATTGCCAATATAAATACTTCGGTCAGTATCGGAATTAAACAATGTTTCTGTTAAAGCAATTTGCCATCTTAAAGCAAGTCCAACTAGTAAAGAATCAGCTTTATTATTAGCGGCGGCGGTTAATCCTGGTAAGTCTGCTTTCAAAATTGTGATGGTGGTGGCTGTTTGTGTTGCACCTGGGCCAAAGACATCGGTTAATATTGGTTCTGCCATTTTTTCAAGTAATGATTGAAGTTATCTAAATCTTTTATAAGAGCCAGATAAAAAATAGTAAATTTACATCTTTTACCTAAAAGCTGTAGATTCACTGATTGGTTGCATTGCTTACTGTGCCTATACTTGATTGGCTAATAACTGTTAGCTAATTTCACCATATACATGATTTTATTTATGGTGTATTAAAAGGTGTATATGAAAGTTAATGGACATGGGCAAGCTGCTATTTTTCAACAAGGGCATTTTGATAAGTTGATTAGTGCAACTGAGAGAGCTAATCATAAACTAATTTTTCAAATTGCCTATTTTACTTGTGCGCGCATGGGTGAAGTATGCAAGTTGAAAACTAGTGACGTTTACCAAGAAAATGGTAAGCCTTTGTCTACTATCACTTATCCAAAGCAGAGTACTAAGTGCAAAAAAACTAAGCAAGTGCCAATTAATGAGAAGTTGCAAAATTACTTACGGCTTTACTGGTTTGAATCTCAACCGAAATATGATGATTTTTTATTCCCTGGTGCAAGTGTCGGTAGTCATTTGCAGTTTCAATCGGCTGATGACGCTTTCAGAAGGGCTGTACTGGCGGCCAAACTTGATGGTCTAGGATATTCAACTCACAGTTTTAGACGCTCAGGAGCTACCGAACTAGGAAATCAAGGTATTGCTTTACCGATTATTCAGGAGATTACCGGGCATTCTAGTTTAGATTCCCTCCGGCGGTACATTCATGTGACTCAAGACCAAGTTAAAAACGCGATCGCCACTTTATGAACCACAGTTTATTTGTCAGAATTGAGTTTTTCTACTGCCAGTTACAAGCGGGTGCTTACGAGCATCCTTTTGATTTGGCAGTGGCGCTAGAGACGTTAGCTAATAGTGCCTGGGACGATGTTGATTACCTTTGTACCAACACCGTTGAGGATTAACCGATGAATACGCAACAAATGTTAATGACTAACCAGGATTTGTTGTTTTTAAAAATTCGTGTTTTTTATCAAAAGTTTGAGGCTGGTGCTTTTGACGATCCGGTGATGTTGACCAAAGCGCTAGAAATTCTCACAAGGGAAGCTTACAGTACTCTGGAGTGACCAAGCTACGCGATCGCTCCTGGGCCGATCGCCTGCATTCATCATTCACACGAACGCCACGAGCGGATTAACTTTTCTATTTCACTGGGCGATCGCCCTGAACCTATCGCAATCTCTACCTCTTGCTTCCTCTGTTGGGTAATCGGCGATCGCACATTGCCGCCGCTTATGTGCCGATGCTTAATTTTTCCCCCTTGCTTGTAGCAGTAGCGATAGTAATGGTTATGCTTGCGCTGGGATGGGCAGTAAGTTTCTACCCAGTGCAGATGTTCTGGAACGGCTTGAATGTGTTCTGGAACATCGGTATATGCCTCTAAACCTGGGTTTTTCTGTTCTGGAACTGTATCACGTTCCAGAACAGAACACTCCGGAACTCTGGAAGCAGAAGGCCATAGGCAAAGCTCAGAAAAAAGCAATGGATGAACTGAAGCGTTCACTAAGAGAGTCACTCCTGCCGATGCTGCCGAAAGAACAGCAGCCACAGATTGAAGCCATCTTAAATTTGACGTTGCAAAACATGCAGTTGTCACTCGATCAGTCGCTTGCTGACAAAGCTTCATCTGTGAAGGAAAGCGAGATTAAACGCGGCTTTGGCAACTTAATAATTAGTCAAACTGCTGCTTACGCTCTAAGACTGATGTTCAAGGAACTGAAACAAGCGATAAATTAGCTTATTACTCCCCAATAAGGGGAGTTTTAAATTATCAGTTATTAGGCTAGAGTGAAGTTTATGGCGTTCCTACAGCAATGGAAGTGGGGGACGCCATGTGTAAAGCCGCCCGCATTACTCTTGTAGGTTTTGAAAATACTGATTTGGGACGAATTACCGTGCTAATTCGGGGAGATGTCGGGGAGGTAAATATGGCTGTAAGTGCAGGACTGGAAGCAGCGCAGCGAGTTCATGGAGGCGAAGTACTTTGCGATCGCATTATTCCCCGTCCCCATGAAAATTTAGAATATATCTTTCCGATTCATTATAGTGCCAATATCGAACACTTCAATGCAGACATCCGGTTTCCCCCGCCCCTGTCTGTTGGCTGACAAATAGGGAGTGAGGAGATGAAAAAGACGCAAGGACATGGGGACGCGGAGAATAATTAATAACAAATGACAAATAATAATTCCCCAATCCCCAGTTCCTTCTAATCTTCGTGATCTTCAAAGGGATCGCTCAATTCCTTGCTAGGAGGGCCAAAAGAGGTATAAATAGCCAACCCGGTGATGGCTACTACCACCGCGCCTACAGAAATGCTAAGAACTATTGCGGGTTCCATAAGTTATAGATAAATTATGAGTGCTATTCTTATAGAATATTACAGAAGATTAAAAAAAGCTTTGGCAACTAATCTTAGGTGAACTATGGCACAACGGACTAGGCTGGGAGATATCCTGAAACCCCTGAACTCTGAATATGGTAAGGTGGCTCCAGGTTGGGGTACTACCCCTGTAATGGCTGTTTTTATGCTGTTATTTTTCGTATTTTTGTTGATTATTCTGCAACTTTACAATAAAACTCTGTTGGTTCAGGATGTAAACGTTGATTGGCGGAGCTTAGGCCGCTAATTCCAAAAAAGCTATCAAGCTTGGATAACAAGTTACTACACCCGGCCAGTCCGGGTTTTTTTGTTACTTGTCATTGGTATTCACGAAGGACAAAGGACAAATGACCACTAACAATTTACTAAACTACAGATGTAAGTTTCTGCGATCGCCATCCAGTTGATAGGAGACAAAATGAATATATTTGGTATTGGTCTGCCAGAAATGGCTGTAATTATGGTAGTAGCACTGTTAATCTTTGGCCCCAAGAAACTGCCGGAAATTGGTCGTAGTGTAGGGAAAGCTATTCGTGGTTTTCAAGAAGCTTCTAAGGAGTTTCAAAATGAGTTCCAAAAGGAAGCAGAACAGCTAGAACAAGCTGTAAAAACAACTGCTGAACTGGAACCTAAGCAAATTGAGGCTGTTAAGAAGGATGAAGCTTAAAGAACAAAAACTCATAATTCGTACTTCATCCTGCAAATGACAGAAGCTGTTAAGCAACCAGTTTTGGTAATTCCCCAGCTAATTGTCGGGTTGGGGAATCCAGAACCTAAATACGACCAAACGCGCCACAATATTGGCTTTGCTGCTATAGATGCTCTCTCTCGTTCCTGGCAAATTCCCCTAGCAGAAAATCGCAAGTTTCAAGGGGAGTTCGGTGAAGGAATCGCCCCAGGCGGTGGTAAGATTCGCTTGCTGAAGCCCTTAACTTATATGAATCGCTCAGGACAATCAATCCAAGCAGTTACAAATTGGTATAAACTACCACCGGAATCTGTACTAGTGATTTATGACGATATGGATTTACCCTTGGGAAAGACTCGCTTACGCTTGTCTGGTTCTGCTGGGGGACATAACGGTATGAAAAGTGCGATCGCCCATCTTAGCACCCAAAACTTCCCCCGTTTACGAATAGGCATTGGTAAACCAAAAGGTGCAGCTATTAGCGATGACTCAGGTACTGTCTCTCATGTATTGGGACGATTTTCTGCGGCTGAAACTCAGTTAATGTCTCTTGTACTTCAGTTTGTAGTTGAATGTATAGAGTCAAGCTGTAAGCAGGGAGTAGAAAAAGCGATGAACCGCTGCAATAGTCGGACTGTAGATATTTCTGACTAACCATAATCACACTTTGACTCACTTAAAGCATGGCAGTGTTATTTATCCACACCCCGATAAGGGGTGTAGCACATCTTTCTTAATTTTTTGTAAGTATAATGGCGATGCACTGTCACTCAATTTCAGGTCATCACCTCAAGCAACGCCATACCAAACCAAATAGGTTTATTTAAAACGTCGCTTGCGTCTAGCTGCCACTGCCTTACGTTTGCGCTTTTCTAGCGGTGTTTCAAAGTGCCGATGATACTTCACATCGGCCAATATACCAGCTTTAGAGACCTGGCGTTTAAACCGACGCAGAGCTGAGTCTATTCCTTCGTTTTCTCCTAGAACCACTTGGGTCATTCTTAATTGTTCCTCATTATGGATAATTTCCATTGTAATATTAGCCTCAAACTTCGCAAAACCCCTATGCGAAAACCAATATTTAGAGGCTATTCGCTTGAACAGGCTATACACACTTTTGGGCTGTCAAATCGGCATCTTGCTAAATATTGCTAGCGCCTTAATCTACTCTCTGTAGTATGAGAGACGAGATACAATTAAAATTCCTCTTCTCTCACTCTCTATTTCCTACTCTCCACTCCCTATTTTCAAGATAGACAATCAGCTAGTGAATATTATAAAAGTATTTATAGCGAATTCCAAGTAAGTAAGGTACATGGTAGGGGCAATTAATGAATTACTTCTACAATTGGTTAATAAGCCAGTACTCACCCGAATAAAAAACGCTATGTAATTTTCGATGCATACAAATTTAGTTGAGTCCTAAAAATCAACAATATATGTAATTTTGCATTATCTTTTTTAGGTGTTTGCCAAAAAACATGAAGTGTAACAATTTAATTGATAAGATTAATATAAAGTCAAAGCAGTAAAGTCAAATTAACCATTGATTCGGGAACTCATATAATGTAATGGCTAAAATACAAATTTTTGACTTTAGTTATCCTGATGTAAAAAGCTTTATACATGAGGTAGAAGTAGTACAAGTTAAGCATGTGTTAGCAGGTAACTATTCTAACATTCAAATAATCAACTATTTTGATAGCATAAACTCTGTAAGCAACGCATATTATGGAGCATTCAGCTTTAATACTAACGATATTTACTCGCTGGATTACTCCAGATTAAATATTATTACTATTCATCAATAAAATCTTGATTTAATTACGAATTACGAATTATTTAAAATTGGGGATCGGAATTTAGCACTATAGAAAGTGCTAGTTGATAGAGGTGGCGACGGGGCAGGGAAGTAACTTTTGCTAACTGACGGCTAGCTTGCGATCGCGATATTCCTTGACTCATTAATTGCTTTAATTCGGCTTTGAGTTCTGCTTCTGTGAGTTGTAACTGAGTAGGTGGAATTCCCGCTACTACTAAAGTATATTCACCTTGAGGTTCACGTTGATTGTAGTGGGCGATCGCCTCAGCAATTGTTCCCCGCCAAAACTCTTCAAATAATTTTGTTAACTCTCGCGCTAGCACAATTTGGCGATCGCGTCCCCAAACTTCTGCTAAATCTTGTAAAGTGTCTCGCAACCGATGTGGTGATTCATAGAAAATCATTGTGCGAGATTCTGCTTGTAAAGACTCTAAATACTCTCGCCGTTGTTGAGCTTTTGGTGGTAAAAAGCCCTCAAACACAAACCGAACTGTTGGTAATCCCGCTGCACTCAAAGCTGTAATTGCAGCGCTAGCACCAGGTATCGGCACAACTGTAATCCCTGCTGCAACGCAAGCTTTCACCAGTTCATATCCAGGATCAGAAATTCCTGGCATCCCCGCATCACTGACAATCGCGATCGCTTTACCATTAGTTAAATGCTCTAATAACTCTGGAATCCGGCTACTACGATTGTGTTCGTGATAACTTACTTGCGGTGTTTGAATTTGAAAATGCTGTAGCAGTTTCCCTGTGTGACGAGTATCTTCTGCTGCAATCAGATCCACAGTTTGTAAAATTCGCACCGCCCGAAAAGTCATATCTTCTAGATTGCCAATTGGCGTACCGACAACGTAAAGTATTCCTGGTTTAGGATCAGTTTGCATGAGTAGGGGGTGGGAGGTGGGGAGACGGGGATGGGGGGACGCGGGGACGCGGAGAATAAACAATGACAAATGACAAATCTTTTCGTGGTTTATTTGTGGGCTTAGTAACCTTGGATTTGATCTATCTTGCTGAGTCTGCACCCAAAAACAATCAAAAGATGGTTGCTGCTGATTATACTGTGGCAGCAGGTGGCCCAGCTACAAACGCAGCTGTCACTTTCAGCCATTTGGGTAATCAAGCTCAAGTTTTGGGTGTGGTGGGTTCTCACCCCATGACGCAGCTAATTCGTGAAGATTTAGCAAGCCACAAAGTTGCGATCGCTGATCTAGATTCCACAATTGATGCAATAGTGCCAGTTTCTTCTATTATTGTCACCCAAGCCACAGGTGAAAGGGCTGTAATCTCCATCAATGCTATAAAAACTCAAAAAACTAGCGTATCCATCCCATCGGATATTTTGCAAAACGTCGATATAGTACTAATTGATGGACATCAAATGATCGTTGGATGTGCCATCGCGCAAATGGCTAAATCTCAGAATATCCCAGTAGCGATCGATGGCGGTAGCTGGAAACCTGGATTTGAGCAACTTTTGCATTTTGTTGATTATGCAATTTGTTCTGCTAATTTTTATCCCCCCAACTGTCATACTGAGGAAGAAGTTTTTGGTTATCTCAGTGAATTTAATATTCAGCATATCGCTATCACCCACGGAGGAAAAGCAATTCAATATCTAAGTGGCAGTAAAACTGGTACTGTAGATGTACCGCATACTCAAGCGGTTGACACACTAGGAGCCGGAGATATTTTTCACGGTGCCTTCTGCTACCACATTCTACAGACAAGTTTTATGAATGCGCTCACCCAAGCAGCTGATATCGCTGCTTACTCGTGTCAATTTTTTGGTACACGGCGCTGGATGCAAAATATTAAATAATGAGCTATTTCGGGGGATTCAAAATTTAAAAATGAAAAACCTACAAGAAATATTAGCGATCGCTCGGACTGTGGGTTGGGGAGCAGCAGATATACTAAAGTCTTATTACCACCAGACAGCAGAAAATTCCAATCTAGACGTGCAGTACAAACAGAATGAGCCTGTCACAGTTGCAGATGTCGCTGTTAGTGAATATATTCTGAAAAAGCTACAAACTGCTTTAGGTAACGAAGATTTTATTTACATCTGCGAAGAAACCTACGAATCGCAACCGTACAGTGATACTTCCAAGTGGGTGTGGATTATAGATCCTTTGGATGGTACGCGTGACTTTATTAAAAAAACTGGAGACTATGCAGTTCACATGGCCTTAGTCAAGGAAAAATCCCCAGTATTAGCCGTGGTAGTAGTACCAGAAGCTGAAAAATTATACTCTGGTATCAAAGGTGGTGGAGCTTTTGTCGAAACCCGTGAGCAATCTGTTCCCTTACAAGTGTCATCAGGTAAACGAATCGAAGATTTAACTATAGTTGTGAGTCGTTCTCACCGCAATCAACGATTAGACTATTTACTACAAAATTTACCTTGTCAAAATCACAAAGCCATTGGTAGTGTAGGTTGTAAAATTGCTGCTATCGTCGAACAACAGGCAGATATTTACATCTCCCTTTCAGGTAAATCCGCCCCAAAAGACTGGGATCTAGCCGCCCCAGAACTAATTCTTACAGAAGCTGGTGGTAAATTTACTCACTTCAACGGTACAGCTTTGCAATATAACACAGGGGATATCAATCAGTGGGGTGGTTTGCTAGCTAGCAACGGTCAGTATCACGAAACACTATGTACCCAAGCCGAAAAGATACTAGCTCAGTTCACCCATAGCTGATGCTGAAACAATCCCCTCAATTGTGGTATAATTAGGCCCACCACCGATATAGATCCTTGCTAAGCGATCGCCAACCAAGATCATTTAGTATGGTCAGCATAAATGTAATAAAATGTAACTTAGTCGATTAAAATACAATAAGTTATAAATAGTCTTACAAGCCTATTCCACGAGCATTCTTTGGAAATCTAGCTTCAGTGTGAGCTGAAAAGCCAAGGATGTGATATACTTGTGGATATAAGGATTATTTTCGGTTGAGTAATTCGTTTTGATTTTAAAAAACCTTCTCTCCGAATCTAACTCTCCACACTCTCTGAATTCGGGGATATAACATGTCGATTTATGTAGGTAACTTATCCTATCAAGTTACAGAAGAAGATCTAAAGCGTGCTTTTGCAGAATATGGAACAGTAAGTCGTGTACAATTACCCACGGATCGAGAAACAGGTCGGCCACGTGGGTTTGCTTTTGTAGAAATGGAATCAGACGCACAAGAAACAGCAGCAATTGAAGCACTTGATGGTGCTGAGTGGATGGGGCGTGATTTGAAAGTTAACAAAGCTAAACCTCGTGAAGAAAGAAGTTCTTCTCGTGGTAGCTGGGGTAATAATACTCGTAATAATCGTCGCTACTAAGCTTTACTGTAAAAATTTAACATCTAGAGTCTCCAGCAGATAAGCCAAAGGCTCGGTTCTGCTGGAATATTTTCTTTTGTCTCTAGTCTTCAACTATTCATCCATATAGAGGAGGAATGAGAATGACACAAGTAGTTTTGGGGGAGAATGAAGGTATTGAGTCAGCTTTACGAAGATTTAAGCGGGAAGTTTCTAAAGCAGGAATTTTCCAAGACATGAGGAAAAAGCGTCACTTCGAGACACCGTTAGAGAAAGAGAAGCGAAAAGCGATCGCAAGACACAAGCAACGTCGTACACAACGTTCACGCTACAGGTAACGACTTCTAGCCAATTTGCTTTAGCTGTCAAATATAGCGTCTCTTCATGATTTTGTTTAGTTTCTGTTCTTTGTGGCGATACGTCCGGCAAGCTAGCTGCAAGTAATTAAACAGACATCAATAAACAACTTTGCTAGTAGCGCTGCCTTTACTGTCGGCGCTACTGCGTAGCATTGAAATATCTAACTCAATTTGTGTAAACTGAAGCGATGAAGATGTAGCATCCTGCGTATCCGTAAAGTATGGTAGATCTCGTCAGTCTGCAATATTGGCTTTGGGCTTTCAGGAATAATGCTGCGAGTTTATCATATCTTACTGGGTGCTATTTTACTGATTTTGATACCGTTGGGAGCTAAATTTGTTCTCCCTTACTTTTCTCAACCCAAAGTAGAGAAAAACCCTACAGGAGCAACCCGTCCCAACTCTAATCAAGAAAATATTTGGCAGAAAATATTAGGAAATACTGATGTTCCAACTGGTTGGCAAGCTGTTCCTTGTAAGGGAAACGCGCCATTACTGTGTGTTACATCCAACAAAGAACTTTTGGGTACAGTTGAAATCGAAATTTATCCACTAGCAAATAATCAAGATTTTCAAAAGAAGCTGACATCAACTGGAATTTCACCTGGTTCTCAGGTAGATTTTCAAAATTCCAAATACCAAACCCAAGTAATAAAAGCACTTAAGGCTTGGGTTGCAGACTATTATACTAGTTTAGCCAAAGACCGTCAAAGCAAATATGGAACTCAAATTGTTTTGACAACCTTCCCACAGCAAACAGTAACCATTGGTAAACTTCCAGGTATCCGTTATGGCTTTGCCGGACTTAAGCGACAGGGTGGAATACAAGAGCAGTACATTGGTCATGTGACCTTTGATGGTACTGCTCTTTACGTAATTACCACTGCTTTTAATTCTAGTTCTGCAACAGGTAAGTTTGAAAAACTAGAAAATTTAGCAGTATTTCAACCTTACTTGAATGCGATCGCGGCAGATTTGCGTTTGGCAAAATAGGGACTGGGGAATGTGTAATTCGTAATTCGTAATTCTTTATTCTCCCCCTGTCCCTTGTCCATTAGATCTCAGCTACAGCTCGTTCAATCAAGCGACGTGCTAATGTTTGCGTACCTGTGTGTTCGTAGTAATTTGTGGCTACATCTAGGAATGCTCCTAAGTAGTCTAATTTATCATCAGCAATTTCCACAAAACCCTTTAGATTATGGGCAACTTTTTGTGGTGTTAAATCGTTGGAGGCAACTAATCCGTTCATCCAACCTTTAACAGAGTCAAAACTTTGACCAATAAAGTTCAGTTTACCGTCAGCACCATTGCCTGGAATCGCATCTTGAATATTTTGGAAAGTTGAATTTTGTTCTAACTCCTGCGGATTTGTTTGATTGAGTCCAGACATCGCTTTACTAATAAAATCTGGGCCTAGAGGTATTAAACCATCAACACAAACTAATGCCACCATACGGATGAGTGACTCACCGCTATACTCAGCCAAAGAAGCAACAAAATCCCCAATACTATCGCCGGGGATGCCATTAATTTGGCAAAAGGCTACCAATTCTGCAACTAATTTTAGTGATAAATCAATGGTTTGAGCTTTGTCTGATTTAGGAGTGACAGAGTTTAAAAAACCTAAAAGGGGAACTTTTTCGCCAATTTTATTTGCTAAAGCTGCTGTACCCAAAGCTTTATCAGTACTATCCACAGTTTGATAAAGCCACATTGCTGTTTGATAACCTTGGGAGCGATCATTGTAAAGATAAATCGCACGTTCACCAATTTGCTGAATTAAAGCTTCGTCAGTTTCACCAGTGACAGTTTTAATTGTGTTGACAAAGCCGATGGTGTTTTGCCACTGACCAGGAGCGATAAAATCAAGCGAGTTCAACATAGATACAGTCAAATTGCTGGTTGGCAATTCATCAACCAACTCAAAAATCGGTTTGCTCATAATCATCTCCTTATTGAGTCTTTGTTATTTTGATGACAACATTCCAAATCAATTGAGTTTAGCCAGACCGGCAAGATTAAATTTTTCTATCCAAGCGGCGCGATCGCTAGCTGAAAATGCAGGGTCACGAGAAAGAACTTTTACTTGATACTTCCCTACCAAAATCGCGGTTTGTGTATTGCCTACCTCCACTGCTGGATAACCACCTATTTTTTTGGTACTTTGGGAAAATTTAGCCGCAGCTGCTGGTGTACTAGTGGTATCAGAGATAGACAGCATCGCGACATCTTTGCTATCTTTTTTCAGTTTCGCTTCCGCAAAACCTTTTTTCTCTTGAGTATAAACGCGCTGATAGCCAGCTTCTTCTGGTGGAAAAAGTTTATTAAATTCACTACCCTGTGTTGCATTTTTGGCAACAGCTTGTCCGCGTTTTTGCTGAGTACTTTCTTTTTGTACCTGATCAAAACGTCCAGGTGCTTGTGCAGTACACGCTGTTGTCAGTAGCAAAAGTGACAGCAGCAAAGCAGCTAGAATCCTTCGTCCACGAGATAATATCACTTTTGGCTTCTCCTCATACTTGAGCTTTGAAGCAATTATCCGTGTTGCTGTCGGCTGAAGCTAGGAAACTTTACTTTTTGATAATTAGTTTACATTCTTGTTTGCGATGGCTACGTTAGCACTCTTCTATCACTCTAATCAAAAAATAAAAGAGTAAAGTATCGAAAACTCCTTCCTAGACTATGTTTAAGGTAAGAGAACCTGTCGAAATTGTACCAATGTAGCTTTGTCTCAGTTTTAGTAATTAAGTTACACTGAAATTTCAGCTTTAATTTACTTTGGTAAACAGGAGATTAAGGTTATGAAACGTCAATTTTTTAATTTTGGAGATCAATCGGCTCTTGTTGGCGCTTTAGCTGTCGTTGCACTTGTTTTAGCTGCAAACGTGGGATATTTTATAGGCCGAGATATCGGTAATAAGACAAAGTTACCTCATGAGCAGACAACCCAACAAATTTATCAAGAACAGCAAAAATAATTAATAGTAATTATGAACACGCACCGGAAATTCGCTACGAACTAAAAAGTTTTTCATAAATGCTTCAGGAACTTCTGTTCCCTGTTAAGCGTTCCCTGTTCCCTTTTTAGTGAGCTTCATTAGTCTACAAACTTAATACTTTCACTGTGAAGGATTTCTGTTGCTTTCTGGGCTGAAAGTGGTCGGTAAAAAAAGAAACCTTGTACATCTTCACAGTTAATAGATTTTAAGAATTCTAGTTCCTCTTCCTTTTCTACTCCTTCAGCAGTTAGCCTCAAGCCTAAGCTTTGCCCTAAACCAACTATTGCTTTGACAATATGAGCTACCCTGGCATCAGTTGTCAAATCTCGAATAAATGACCTATCAATTTTGAGATTGTGGAGTGGTAGGAGCTGTAAACGAGACAGGGAAGAATGACCAGTACCAAAGTCATCAATAGAGAGGTGAACACCCATCTGTTCGAGATCCTCTAGCATCGTTCTAGTAAACTCTAAATCTTCAATAGCAGTCGTTTCTGTAATTTCTAACTCTAAAAAGTGTGGCTCTAATCCTGTCTGGGCTAGAATCCTGCTTACAGTTTCTACTAGATTGGGTTGGCGAAACTGCTTGAGAGAAAGATTCACAGCCATAGTCAGGGAGGGTAATCCTGTCTCTTGCCAAAGCTTATTTTGGCTACAAGCTGTTCTTAGCACCCATTCGCCGATGGGGATAATTAATCCGCTTTCTTCAGCCAAGGGAATAAAAACACTGGGGGCAACCAACCCCATTTCGGGGTGCTGCCAGCGTAACAAAGCCTCCATACCAGTAATGTTTCCAGTGGCGATATTAACCCGAGGCTGGTAATGTACCGTTAATTCTTCCCGTTCGAGGGCATAGCGTAAGCTTTTCTCCAAACTCAGGAGTTCGGGATTCATTCTACTCAAGGAAACACTGTAAAACTGATAGTTATTTCTTCCCTTATCTTTAGCGTGATATAGAGCAGCGTCTGCGTGTTGGATCAGAGTTTCTGCATCACAACTATTTTGATCAAGCAAAGCAATGCCAAGGCTAGCGCTGATGTAAAGTTCATGCTCTTGGAGATAGAAAGCATTCTCTAAAGCTTGTAAGATTCTTTGAGCTACTTGGGAAATTTCTTCGATATGATTCACGCGAGGAATGAGGATAGTGAATTCATCGCCCCCCCAACGAGCAACTGTATCGCCGCTTCTGAGAGAATCCTTTAATCTTTGAGCAACGCTTTGTAATAATTGGTCGCCTAGTGTGTGTCCTAAAGTGTCATTGATCAGCTTGAAGCGATCTAAGTCGAGGAAAATCACAGCTAAACTTTCATGGTTGCGAACTGAATTAGGTAAAGCGGTACTGAGGAGTTCATTAAATAGTAAGCGATTAGGCAATCCAGTCAGCAAATCGTGCAGCGCTTGATAGCGAATTTTTTCCTCTACCTGTTGACGTTGCCGCGCACCGATAATATTAGCAGCTATCGTCAGTAGTGTAGATTCTTCATGCCTTGACCAAAAACGTTCTGAGGTACAGTCTGCCATCCCCAGAAAACCCCAAAACTCGTTATCTAATCGCAAAGATACTAAGAGGATAGATTGAATGTTATCTCTAATGAGAATCTCGCGTTCGTTCGCAGGAAATTCTTGAACAAGTCCGCTAATCAGTTTGCCATCAGAAAGCTCTACATACCAACGTTCTAGCCCACAATCTTGATAAGGTTGATTTTGCCAACGATAGTGGGAAGACTCAATGCCAGAGTTAGTCCATTCAAACCGCAGACTAACAGCTATTTCTTCCGTCTCCGGATGAGGGTGGTTTTGAAAGAGGCAGACACGATCTACTTCAGCAGCTTCGCCTAGAGTTGCGAGAACTCTGTGGATAGCTGTTTCATGATTCATTTCTACTAATAAATAATTAGCCGCTTCTGCGACTGCTTGCAACAAGCGATCGCGTTGACGCAGTTCCGCTTCGGCTTGTTTTTGCTCTGTAATATCTCGAATAATAAAAGTTCTAATTAAATCGCTTTCTGGCAGATAATGAATCGATTGTTCAAAAACTTGTGTATCAACTTTCACTTCCCGAACAAAAGAATTTTTCTCTAAACCCTTAACTGCATTCAGGAGTCCTGCCAAGATTGGATGCTGCTTACCCACTTCTCTAAGTTGAGAAAACTTGAGAGTAGCCGCTGGATTTAAATAAGTCACCGTTCCTTCCAAATCCATCTCAATAATTGGATTAGGAATCAGTTCAGGAAAAGATGCTAGACGAGCTAGAGCTGTTTCTGTTGCAGCTTCAAAAGTAGGGTCAATAATTAAGGTTTGAAAGGGATTAACGGGATTAGCTTGCTCTGATAAAAAGCTAGATACATCTTCAACTTCACAAGATTCAGAAAATGCTTGTTCTGATAAATTGGAAATAGCATAATATTTAGCTTGAGCTTGACTATTGCCAAATGCGATCGCATCTCCGTGCTTAAGATTATGAGAAAAGCATTTTGTCCCGTTTACAAATAAGCCATTAGTACTTGCTTTTCCTTTGAAATTGCCATCAATAATTTGGAAGCCGTATAATTCAGTTTCTGGAACAGTTACCCGCAATAAAATAGCATGTTGCCTTGATACAGACCGAGAACGTAGAACAATAGCATTTCGAGAATCCCGGCCAAGAGAATATGTAGCCTCTCGAAGGGGAATAGTTCTCTGTCCTTGTAGGTCTTGTACGACCAACAAGTGACGTATTTTTTCCCGTTCATCACTTGGCATACATATTCCTCTTACGAATCATTTTGATCAACTTTATTTATGTAGATACTATCTTCCAGTTTTATTCTTAGATATCTAAGAATAAAATCAAACACCCAGCACAAAACATGGGATATTTGCGGATTTTTTTATACTGATAATAAATCGCTATTTCTTTTTGCGCTTTTCTTTACGTCTCTGCGCCTCTGCGTGAGCCTTTCACACCATATATTCAGCAAAAATCATAGATATATTTATCATTAAAATTAATAGAGATGAGTGAGTATATTCTCAGATTGATGTAGCCTGTAGTAGCTGCAATAGCCAAGATGTTGAACATATTTCCTGTTGGCAATTCCCAGATGATTAGATTTCTACCCACTCACTCTCTACAGAGAATTAAAAGTCATCATTAATGATGGTAGCGACTCCTTGGCTATCTGCGATCGCTGCATTTGTCGCACCATAGAGATTAACAAAAAATGTCTCATTACTTTCACGTTTGGTGTCACCTCGAACACCAAAGCTAATATTTTTGCTAGTTTCACCAGGATTGAAAATAACTGTTCCTAGCCCAGAACTATAATCAGAATCAGAAACTCTAGCACTGCCATCACTCGTGCTGTAATTAACAATCACCTGCTGAAAACTGGGATTAGAAAGAGTAACAGCAAAGGTAGCATTAGTAATCATAGCCGCGTAACCTTCTTGGACTGAGACATCCGAAATTCTAATACTGGGGAGTTGATTGTTGTCATCATTGATGATATGTGCAACACCCAAACTATCAGTAATTACGGCGTTTGCTGCGCCAAAGAGATTGACAGAAAATTTCTCATTGACTTCAAATTTGTTATCACCTCGAACACCAACACTAATATTTTTGCTTGTTTCACCAGGATTAAAAATGATTGTGCCTAGCCCAGAATTGTAATCAAGGTCAGAAACTTGGGCGGTATCATCGCTCGTACTATAATTTACAACCACTTGTTGATAGCTGGCATTAGAGAGAGTGACAACGAAGTTAGCGTTAGTTAATGCACCTGTATTACCTTCTGTAACAGAAACATCTGTAATATTGACAGAGGGTTGGGTGTCATCGTTGATAATATCTACTTTCGCTTGATTGGTGGTAATTGTGGAGTTTTCCGGTGCGTTTGTAAGGTTGGGGTTACTGAGGGTGACAGTAATATCTTCATTGAGTTCAAATGCTTTATCACCTAAAATATCAACCGTTATTGTCTTAGTCTTTTCTCCAGGCGCGAAGTTTAGAGTGCCGGATAAGTCACCATCAATAAACTCACCAATTAAGCTAACTTCACCACTCCGAATGAGAATGTTGTTATAGTCACTGTTGTAACTTGCTGTGCCGCTAAAAGCGTAATCTACGGTACTTGCTACACCAATACCACCACTACGGGTTACAGTGAAGGTAAAAGTTTGCTTGCTAGTATTACCCTCAGTTAAAGATAAGTTTGCAGTGGAAATAGCATATTGAATTGGATCATTAGCAGCAATATTTAGAGTAGTTTCAGTAATTGCTCCTGGAATAGCTTCCTGAAGATTGCCAAAGTAGAGTATCACAGTTTCAGCATTTTCAGGTAAATCGTCTGGTTTGATAGTTATAGTAACCAGTTGTGTTAAATCTGAGCCTGTTGACCCAGCCACGAAGGTGAGACTATTAGGGGAAATAGTATAATCTACATCCTTAGTAGCTGTGCTGCTGCCTTTGATTTGAATGGGAACGATAGCATCAACTTCAGGAATCCTGTCTAAAGAAACGGGGATATTTATTTGAATTGCAGTGCTACCTTCTGTAGTGTTGTAGGTAGCAGCACCAAAACTGGCTTCTGGAAATACTGATTCAAATGCACCAATATCCAGCTTGCCATTTTGAATACGATCATAACCTGTGCCACGTTGGTCGTTGGTTAAGCTACCACTGTAACTAGGATTACCCCCATTCACAGCCAGACTATCAAATGCTAAGCCATGAGTTTGGGTAGTACCACCATAATTTCCTAGTGGTTTGAGTTTGGGGTTGGGGTTGACAATATCTACACCCGTGCCAAGGGTTCCAGAAGATTTGCCACTGAGATTGCCAACTAGGTTGTAACCATTACCGTTGAGGTTTTGACCATCGATATCAGGGGCTTCATTACCTTTGTCAAAGTTGCCAGCGATGATGCTATTGCTGATGGTGTACGTGGCAGCACCTGAGTTGGAAATACCACCACCATTACCTGAGCCATCATTATCATTATCAGCGGTATTATTGGTGATAGTACTGTTGCTGATAGTACCCCCACTACTTCTGATGCCGCCGCCGTTATTGTTTGCTGTGTTACTAGAAATAGTACTGTTGATAACTGTGACACTACCTTCGCTTCTGATGCCACCGCCGTTATTGTCTGCTGTGTTGCCAGAAATGGTACTGTTGATAACTGTGACACTAACATCACTTCTAATACCGCCACCGCCGTTAGCGCCTGCCACGTTATCAGAAATAGTGCTATTGGTGAGTGTGACACTACCATCACTGTAGATACCACCGCCAGTGTTCGCCGTGTTATCAGAAATAATGCTATTGGTGAGTGTGACACTGCTGTCGCTATTGATGCCGCCACCTTTACCACTACTGACATTTCCTTGAGTTATCTTCAACCCGTTGATTGTTAAGGGTGCAGTAGCTTTAAAGACACGAGAACCACCGCCACCACTAATGGTGAGTTTATCAGCCCCAGTTCCTTGAATGATGACTTCTTCTGTGATAGTTAACTGCCCAGAGGTGAGGATAATCGTGTCGAGGGTAGCGTCACCGAAAATGCCAGTTGTATCAAAACGGATTGTCTCAACTCCTGAGTCGTTGTTGGCGTCGATAATTGCTTGTCTTAACGAACCAATACCACTGTCATTGGTGTTGGTGACTATAAATGAGGTGTCATTTACTGGGTTAACAGTAATTCTGGCAGTTTCTATCGCAGTGCTGAAGGCAGTTGCACCACCACCTGTGCCGGGATTAATACCTGTAGTGCCACTGGGGTTGCCATCGGAGGCATCCCAAGCGCGGAAGGTAATATTAGCATTGCCATTAAAATTGGGGTTGGGGATAAAACGGATGCGATCGCTTGCTGTATCTCTAAGTAATGTTGCGGAAGTTGCAGATAGAGTAAAATTACTCCAGTTAATACCACCATCAGTAGAATATTGCCATGTACCGTTGCTGTTATCGACAGCAGTGACAGCGATACCTTCAACTGCCCCTGAATCTAGGTCAGTGATGGGGTTGCCACCTGCACCACTAGCAATGATTGCAGATACCAAACTGCCAGTATTGCTAATGTTACTTACATCTTCGTTGATAGCTGTGAGTGTTGGATTCCCGGTGTTATTAAGAGTCGGCGCTGTGTTGGTATAGTTAGATTCAAATGCGCCAATATCGATTACGCTGCCTTGAATGCGGTTATAACCTGTGCCGCGTTGGTCAGTGGTTAAGCCACCACTGTAACTAGGATCGCCAGCATTCGCAGCCAAACTGTCAACTTCCAAGCTATGAGTTTGGGTAGTACCACCATAATTTCCTAGCGGTGTGAGTCTGGGGTTGGGGTTGACAATATCCGTACCTGTGCCAAGCGTTCCAGAAGATTTACCGTTAGTGCTACCAACTAGGTTGTAGGCATTACCGTTGAGGTTTTCACCATCGATATCAGGGGCTTGATTACCTTTGTCAAAGTTGCCAGCGATGATGCTATTGCTGATGGTGTACGTATTAGTACCTGAGTTGGAAATACCACCACCATTACCTGAGCCATTGTTATCATTATCAGCAGTGTTGTTGGTGATAGTACTATTACTGATAGTACCCCCATTACTTCTGATGCCGCCGCCATTAGTGTCTGCTGTATTACCAGAAATAGTGCTATTGCTGACAGTGACAGTGCTATTGCTTCTGATGCCACCACCATTGGCGCTCGCCGTGTTGCCAGAAATGGTGCTATTGCTGATAGTGACAGTACTGTTGCTGTAGATGCCGCCACCGTTATTGGCTATGTTGCCAGAAATGGTGCTATTGCTCACCGTGACATTACTCATACTGTTGATGCCACCACCAGTACTACCTACTGCATTTCCCTGAGTTATCTTCAACCCATCAATTGTCAGGGGTGCAGTAACATTAAAGACGCGAGAAGTACCGCCACCACTAATGGTGAGTTTGTCAGCCCCAGTTCCCTGAATGATCACTTCACCAGTAATGTTCAATTGCCCAGAGGTCAGAGTAATGGTGTCGGGGGTAGCATCACCGAAGATGCCAGTCGTATCAAAGAGGATTGTCTCAACTCCTGGGTCGTTATTGGCATTGATAATGGCTTGTCTCAACGAACCAGCACCACTGTCATTGGTGTTGGTAACTATATATATGGTGTTGTCTACTTGGATAGAAACATCGTCAATTGCTAAACCATGATCAGCGTTTGGATCATTTATATCTTCCCAACGTAATATAATCTCTTCACCAACAGCTAATGGGGTGGCTAAAGTAATTGTCTGAGGTGTAATGACAACTCGATTTGCAGCTAGATTTCCATCTAGGGCAGCAGCGGATGCGGTTGCAATTGGCCCAGTAAAATTTAGTGATGCGACAGATGTCCATCCTGGCGTTGTCAAGCTAGTAAGATTTGTCCCAGTTTGATAGCTAAATGTCAGTCCTTGCGGCGATGTATCACCACTTTTACGCCATTGCTCACCTGTGTAACCGACAAGCAACTTAGTAATCGGTGAACTTGTGTTGTTTCTGAGGCGCAACCCATAGTAAATAGTTCCTGTACTACCAGAAGCTATTGAACCAAGCGCCCGGTCTGTTAAGGTCGAACCAAAACTGTACAATTTACCTGCGTTATCACTACCAGTCGCTGCGCTGTATGTTAGGAATTGCGCTCCCCCACTACTTTTTGCTGCATACCAACCTGTAATGGTTGAATCATCAGTCCAAGTGGGTGAGCCTAAATTATCTAATGTGTCAAAGTTTTGAGTGTAGGTGCTAGTGCCAGTAAAACCAGCTGGCAAAATAGATTTGTAAGCTTGGATTACTTCAGGCTGAAATGCTAGGGAAGCCTCTATATTTCCCGTCTTCACCTCTAAATCCCAATCACCACCTAAAGCTGCATTTCCTGTGGTGTCGGTGGAAGCAGCAACATCAGCACCAGTAATTTGGCTAATTTGCTGTACAAATTTTGTGCCTTCCCCGTTTGCTACATCGCAGCCGTAAAGTAGGATATCCGCATCATCAGTTAAAACATTTGACCATCTTTTTAACTGGTTTGCATATTTACTCAAGTTTGCAGAACTGAGGTTAGTTGACCCCAATTGCATACTCCCTGCACTACCATGGGAGACTATGTGAATTGATTGAATAGATTTGGATTGGCGAGATGCCAAAAACTCGGTGATTTGTGCAACACCATCTTGATTTGGATCAAGAATAACAACTTCAGTACCTGGTTTTGCACCAGCTATCAAGCTTTGATAATCGTTAACTGCTGTATCTATAAAAATAATATTTGTGCTTGCTTGTAGTGAGTTTTTAGCAGAGTTAATCTGTGTTTGAGGATGATTATTTTTTGGTAATTTTGTCATAATTTTTGTCCTTTTATAAAACTTTGTATTAAATTAACAAGAAGGTAAAAATATAAAAGCAGAGAACAGAATAAATCAGCATAATGTACTGATAAAAGTCCTCTGTTTTTTGTTCTCTGCCTTCTTTACATACTTGCTTTTGTCGCAGCAGTTTTTATTACTAATTTCTAAAAAAACAGCGGATGAATTAACACTCGCTTTCTTTTTTCAAATTAGTTTTATTTGAGTGCCGAAGTTTACACTAATACTAATTTATACTTTAATATTATAACATGCTACAGTATTAACACTTAGGCGTGAGCAAAGTAATTCAAAAAAATCCAATATGTAGAGTAGACTTCTTGCAAAAATACTTGAACCGTCAGAGACTCAAGTCTCTGCCTAAT